>JASHVV010000142.1 GCA_030044385.1 Gammaproteobacteria bacterium | reverse complement strand
AGGTGATGGTGTACGTTCCGGCAACATAGGTTGCGCTGCCGGGCACCAGCGCCGATCCCACATCAGCCTGTCCATCGAAGATGCCGATGGGCCGGTCGATGATTCTCGGCGGGCGGTGGAAGCCAGGCGGCGGCGCGACCTGGTTGTGAGTGGCGGTGCCCGGGTAGGCCCAGTCCGGGGCCACCGGTGTGCCCGGCGATCCGTTGGTGGGAGAGGTTCCCGGTATCACGGCCGGGGCCTGTTGCGCCCGGACGGCGGCCGCGCACAGGAGCGCGGCGCAAACGCAAAGTATCTCTGCCGGTCGACGTAGCATCGATCCCCCTTCTCTGCGACCTCACTGCAGCCGGGACGATACTATCAGTTATGGTTGGGTCAGGTTCCCGTCGCTTCCAGGCTCTCCGGGGAAGGGGGCTGGGAGGTGAGGTCGAGCGGCTGGCCGGTGAGATATCGCCAGCACTGATCGAACGGCGCCGGCCGCGCCAGCAGGTATCCCTGCGCGTAGGAGCAGCCGAGCTGGCGGAGCTTCTCGAGCTGCTGCCAGCCCTCGATGCCCTCCGCCACCACCTCGATATTGAGGTGCCTCGCCATGGCGATGATGGCTTCCACGATCGCCAGGTCACTCATGTCGGTGACCAGGTCGCGCACGAAGCCACGGTCGATCTTGAGGTAGTCCACCCGCCAGCGCTTGAGGTACGAGAGGCTCGAGTAGCCGGTGCCGAAGTCGTCGATGGCGATGCGCGCGCCCAGCTCCCGCAGCCGGGCGATGGCATCGCGGGTCGAGTCGCCGTAGCGACCCTCGCGCTGCTCGAACACCGCGCTCTCGGTGAGCTCGAGCAGCAGCATCCTCGGGCTCACGCCATGCTTGTGCGTCAGGCGCGTGATGGTGGCCGGCAGGTCGGAGCGTTGCAGCTGCACGGCGGAGATGTTGACCGAGATCGGGACGGCGGCCGCCCCCGCCGCCTGCCAGCGGGCCGTATCCTCGATGGCCCGCTCCAGCACGAACTCCCCGATGGGCACGATGAGGCCGGTCTCCTCCGCCACCGCGACGAAGCGCTCCGGCGGCACGGAGCCGAGCGCCGGATGGCGCCAGCGCAGCAGCGTCTCGAGGGCGAGCACACGGTGCGACTCGATCTCGACGATCGGCTGGTAATGCACGTCGAGCTGGCGGCCCTGGAACGCCGCGCGCAGGCTCGACTCGATGGCCATGCGCTCCTTCAGCTTGCGCTCCATCACCGGGCTGAAGAGCTGGAAGTTGTTGCGGCCGCGGTCCTTCGCCTGATACATCGCGGTGTCCGACTGGCGGAGCAGCTCGCCCATGGTGGCGCCGTCGCGCGGGAAGAGGCTCACCCCGATGCTCGCGGTCGTCACCAGCGGCCGGCCGTCGATCACCACCGGCTCGGCGAGCGCCTCGGTGATGCGGCTCGCGGTCTCGTTGATCTGCTCCGGCGTGGCGACGGTCTTCAGCACCACGATGAACTCGTCGCCGCCCATGCGGACCACGATGTCTTCCGTGCGGGTGGTCGCACGGATGCGCTGCGCCACGGTCTTCAGCAGCTTGTCGCCGGTCTCGTGGCCGCGCGAGTCGTTGATGTGCTTGAAGCGATCGAGATCGAGGAAGAGCACCGCCAGCATGCTGTTGCCGCGCTTCGCCTCGTCGATCGCCCCCGGCAGATGCGCCGCGAGGAACAGGCGATTCGGCAGGCCGGTGAGCTGGTCGTGATGCGCCAGGTGATCGAGATGCTGCTGCTTCTCGAGCTGCTGCGCCTCGACGCGCCGGCGCACGGTGATGTCGCGCGTCGTCAGGGTGTAGAGAATGCGGCGCCCGACCTCCACCCGATAGCCGCTGAGCTCCACGTGAAGGAAGCGGCCGCTGCGGCAGCACTGCCCCGTCTCGATGAGGAGCCTGGCCGCGTCCTGACGCAGCTGCGCGAGCAACGCCTCCGGCGGTCCCGCGTTGTCGCTGAAGATCTCCGCGAGCGGCATCTTCCGCAGCTCGCGCAGCGAATATCCCAGGCTGCGCAGCAGGGCCGGATTGGCGTCGACGATCTTCAGGGAGCCGGCGTCGACCACCAGCATCCCGTGGGGCGACTGCTCGAAGGCGGCATGATGCGCGCCGCGGCCGCCCCCGAAGCGGTGCCGCCGCGCCAGCTGCCCAAGCGCCACCGCCGCGCCGATCAGCGCCAGCGCCAGCATCGCCCCCAGGAGTTCCAAGCTCTTCACTTCCTCCCGCCGTCCGAAGGCGAGAGTCTGGCGTAGGCATGAGCTGCGCACCGGGCAATGACGCACACTTCCGGTGCCTCAAAGCAAAAAGCCCCCGAGGATGACTCCTCGGGGGCCTTCGCCGTTTGAGACCCTGGCAGTGACCTACTCTGGCATGCCTGAAAGGCACACTACCATCGGCGCAGAGCGTTTTCACTTCCGAGTTCGGAATGGGATCGGGTGGTTCCCGCTCGCTATGGCCGCCAGGGAAACTGTTTGAGGTTCGCGGAGCCGGTGTTACCACCGGCTCCGCGCGCCTCCAATTCGGTTCGTTTCGTTTCCGACGCCTGTCGCGTTCTACAAATGTGGATCACTCCACGCATCATCCTCTCGCGGACAGACCGCTTGAGGTTATATGGTCAAGCCTCACGGGCAATTAGTACTGGTTAGCTGAAGCCATTACTGGCCTTACACACCCAGCCTATCAACCAAGTAGTCTTCTTGGGCCCTTCAGGGGAGTCGAGCTCCCAGGGAGATCTAATCTTGAGGGGGGCTTCCCGCTTAGATGCTTTCAGCGGTTATCCCGTCCGCACATAGCTACCCGGCAGTGCCACTGGCGTGACAACCGGAACACCAGAGGTGCGTCCATCCCGGTCCTCTCGTACT
>JASHVV010000141.1 GCA_030044385.1 Gammaproteobacteria bacterium | reverse complement strand
CGTCGCGCGCTGTGATACAGTCCGCCGCTACAACAAGAACGCGGCGGGGATTCAATTCAGTGGGTGAACGCGGTGCGCCTGGCCTGGAGCTCGCGCGAAGCCGGATCGAGCCGATCATCGCGCGCCTGCCGAGCGCCGTCACCGCCTTCATCGGCCGCACGCTCAAAGGGCCGGTTCACCGCCCGCTGGCGGTCACGAGCTTCGCCGAGTTCCAACACCTGTTCGGCGGACTGTGGCAGCCCTCGACTCTTTCCTACGCGGTCGAGCAGTTCTTCGATCACGGCGGCGGCCGCGCGATCGTCGTGCGCGTCGCCAATGGCGCCCGTCCGCCGACCATCACGCTGCCCGCCGGCGCCGGAGCGCTCCGCCTCGCGGGCGTCAATCCCGGCTCGCGGGAATATCTGCGCGCATCCGTCGACTACGACGGTATCCCCGAGGGCGACACCGATCGCTTCAACCTCGTCATCCAGCGGGTCCGCTCGGCAGGCTCGGAGCTCATCGAGGACCAGGAGATCTTCCGCCGTGCCGGCCTGCGGCGGGACTCGGGCCGCTGCCTCGCCGATCTTCTGCTGCAATCGCGCCTCGCGCGCGCGCTCGAGCCGCTTCCCGCGCAGCGTCCGGACCGCTCCGCGGGGCCCGGCGGCTCCGCGATCGGCTACGCCTTCTCCCATGCCGACGGCGACGACGGCGGTCCGCTCACTGATTACGACATCATCGGCTCCGCGGCGGCCGGCTCCGGGCTCTTCGCGCTGAGCGCAGTCGAGGGTTTCAACTTTCTCTGCATACCGCCGCTCTCCCGCGACCGCGATGTGGGCTTGAGCGCGCTCCTCGTCGCGGCACGCTACTGCCGCGACCGTCACGCGATGCTGATCGTGGATCCGCCGGCCTCCTGGACCACCCCGCGTACGGCGCTGGAAAGCATGCGCACCTGGCCGTTCCGCAGCGACAGTGCGGTCATGTACTACCCGCGGGTCGTGGCGCTCGACCGGCTCCGCGGGCGTCTGGAGACTTTCGCTTCCTGCGGCGCCGTCGCCGGCATGCTCGCGCGCTCGGAGGATGTTCGTCCGCTGTGGTCGGCAGGGGAGAGCGAGGAAGCGATCCTGCGTCCGGGCACGCAGCCCGCGGTCCCGGTCGGCGACGCCGATCGCCTGCGGCTCGCCCAGATGGGTATCAACACACTGCGGGAGCCCCGCGCAGCCGCGGCGGGCGGCGGCACTGCGCGCGTGGCTGCGCGCACGCTCGCGGCCGGCGGCAGCGGCTTCAGCGACTGGAAGTATCTCGCCGCCCGGCGCCTGAGCCTCTGGATCGCCACCAGCGTCGAGCGCGGCACGCGCTGGGTGCTGCTCGAGCAGAACGGCCCGGCGCTCTGGGTGCGCGCCCGCTCGCTGGTCGATACCTTTCTCGAAGTGTTGGCGGATCAGGGCGCTTTCGTGGGCTCCGAGCCCGGCGATCGCTACTTCGTCATCTGCGACGAGCGTGTCAACCGCCCGGACACCGTCGCCGACGGCCGCGTGAACCTGTTGCTCGGCTTCGCTACCACCCGGCCGGGGGAATTCGACACCTGGCTGGTCACCCATCACCCGGCGGCAAGCCGCGTGCGTCCCGTCAGCGTCAACCGCCTGGCCACCTCCCGCCAGCGGGTGGAGTGGGAAATCGAAACCACCATTTTGAAGAAGATGGACTGGAGATAACGCAAGCACAATTCGTGCCGCACCGTCTTGACGGGTATGATTCGCCGCATGAGCCCAGGCGATTCCCCCGCAACCGACCCGAACGCCGCGACCACCGAGCAGACACCTCTCGTCGGCCGGCACGTGGTGTTCTCGCACGGCAAGGAAAGCGGGCCCTGGGGACGCAAGATCTCCGCGCTCGCCGAGGTCGCCCGCAGCGAAGGCTACGAGGCGCACTCGGTCGACTACCGGGGTCTCGACGACCCGCGCCAGCGGGTCGCCAGACTCGTGGACTTCTGCAAGGAGCTGGCCGGCGATCTGGTTCTGGTCGGCTCCAGCCTCGGCGGATATGTGGCGGTGGTCTCGGCTTCGCTGCTGCACGCGCGCGGCATCTTTCTGATGGCCCCCGCCCTCTACATGCCGGGCCTGCCGGAGCTGCGGGAGAGCGTGCTCGACTGTCCGGCGACGCTCGTCCACGGGTGGCGGGACGAGGTCGTTCCCTACGAGCACAGCTTGCGGTTCGCGCTGAGCTATCGCGCCGCGCTGCATCTTCTCGAGAGCGACCACAACCTGCACGATCAGATCCGGGTCATTCAGTATCTGTTCGAGTACTTCCTGATCGCGCTAGATCTGCCGGCGCTGGCCTTCGAGTAGCAGTCCCTCGGAGTCGACCAAGGGGGCGGGGTGAACTGGCTGTTGCATCGCGTGCTCGCGCTGTGGGTGCGATATCGTGTCCTGCCCGAGGACATTCCGGCCCGCCTGCAGCGCGGCACCGCGGCCGTGTGCTACGTGCTGGAGCGGCGCAGCGTCACCGACCTCGCCGTGCTGCAGCGCGCGTGCGTGCGGCTGAAGCTGCCGCGTCCCCGCAAGCGCCTCCCGGGCGAGTCCTCCGACCTGCGCTCCTATTTCTCCCTCAGCCAGCCGCGCGGCTTCTGGGACGAGAGGCTCGACCGCCGGCCGCCGCCGCACCTCGAGCAGATGCTCGCTGCGCTCGACGCCGATCCCGGCCTCGACATCGAGCTGGTGCCCGTTGCCGTCTACTGGGGGCGCGCACCGCAGCGCGAAGCCTCATGGTTCCGCCTGCTGCTGGTGGAGAATTGGGCGCTCACCAGCCGCGCCCGCAAGTTCCTGCAGGTGCTCTTCAACGGCCGCAATACGCTGGTCGAGCTGGAAGAGCCCCTGTCACTGCGCAGTCTGCTCGGCGACGAGGCCGGGCTCGCGGTGCGCGGCAGGCGGGTCGCGCGCGCGTTACGCGGTATCTATGCCCAACACCGCGCGGCGCGCATAGGGCCCGACCTCTCGCACCACCGCACCATCGTCACGCGGGTGCTGCGGACGCGCGCCGTGCGCGCCGCGGTGGCGCAGGAAATGCGGGAGAAATCGCTGACGCGGCGCATGGCGCTGCGCCAGGCTTCCCGGTACGCGAAGGAAATTGCCGCCAACTATTCGCACGCCTTTGTCCGTTTCCTCGAGCGCCTGCTGACCTGGCTCTGGAATCGTCTCTATGGCGGTGTCGCCGTCGGACACCTGGAAACTCTCGAGCGCGTGGCGCAGGGCAACGAGATCGTCTACGTGCCCTGCCACCGCAGCCACATGGACTATCTGCTGCTGTCGTACGTCATCTACGTCAACGGCTATCCGGTGCCGCACATCGCCGCCGGGATCAACCTCAATCTACCCATCGTCGGCCGGCTGCTGCGCATGGGCGGCGCCTTCTTCATCCGCCGCAAGTTCCGCGGCAACGGCCTCTACACCGTCGTCTTCATGAAATACCTCGCTGCCATCATGGCGCGCGGCCACTCCATCGAGTACTTCATCGAAGGCGGCCGCAGCCGCACCGGCCGCCTCCTGCAGCCGAAGACCGGCATGCTCTCGATGACGGTGCGCAGCTTTCTCCGTGACCCGGCGCGGCCGGTGGTCTTCCTGCCCGTGTATTTCGGCTACGAGCGCGTCTTCGAGGGCGCCACCTACGTCGGCGAGCTCTCCGGCAAGCCCAAGGAGAAGGAGAGCGTGCTCGGGCTCATGCGGGCGCTGCGCAAGCTCCGGGAGCGCTTCGGGCGCGTGCACGTCAACCTCGGCGAGCCCATCGCGCTCGAGGACATCCTGGACGGCCACGACCGCGGCTGGCGCTCCCGTCCGTTCGACGAGGATGCCCGCGCGCCCTGGATCGCAGCGGCCGTCGACGATCTCGCCGGCCGCATCATGCGCAACATCAATGCCGCCGCCGCGGTCACTCCGATCAATCTGCTCGCCGTCACCCTGCTCGCCATGCCGCGGCAGGCGCTTCCGGAAGCCGACCTCGAGCGCCAGATCGATCTCTACCGGTCGCTGCTGCGTGGCTTCCCCTACAGCGATCGCATCACGCTGACTGACCTGAGCGGCGCGGACATCATCGCCTACGGCGAGGGAATGAAGATGCTGCGGCGCGAGAAGCATGCGATGGGCGATATCGTGAGCATGAGCGACGAGAGCGCGGTGCTCGCCACTTACTTTCGCAACAACGTGCTGCACCTCTTTGCGATGCCGTCGCTCCTGGCGTGCGTCTTCTCCGGTAACGCCGAAGTGCGGCACGACGACATCCAGCGCCTTGCCTGGCGCATTTATCCCTACATCGCCGCGGAGCTGTTCCTGGCCTGGAGCGAGAGCGAGCTTCCCGGCGTGGTCGATGGGATCCTCGAGTGCATGCGCCACCATGGCCTCGTGGAGTGCGATGCCGACCGCGCCGTCTGGCGCCGTCCGCCGCCGGCCTCGGGCGAGGCCATGCAGCTCTCTTTGCTCGCGCAGGCCACCATGCAGACGATCGAGCGTTACTACCTGGCCATCGCGCAGCTCGTCGCCGCGGGCAGCGGCGCGATCAGTCAGTCGGTGCTCGAGGAGCGCTGTCAGTTGAATGCGCAGCGCATCGGGATGCTCTATGGACTCAACTCGCCGGAGTTCTTCGACCGGACGCTGTTCGAGAACTTCATCGATCTGCTGCGGCGGAGGGGGGTGATCCGCTTGGGGGCGGGGGGGAAGCTGGAATTCGATGAGGTGCTGATGCGGGTGGCGGCTGATGCGCAGTTCGTGCTCAGTGAGCAGATCCGCCATAGCATTTTGCAGGTGACGCACTCGTGAGTTCGGGGGGCATCTTGCGCTGCGCTCCTCGAGTACTGGGTGCAGCAGGGACTGTTACTGGTACCGGCGGACTATTTACTCGTCCCAGCGGACTTGCTTGCGCAGACGCTTGGTGCCTTGGCGGTGTGTTTTTCCGTCGAGGCGGCGCTCGCGCGAGGCGCGGGTGGGGCGGGTCGCTTTGCGCGGCTTGGGGGGGACCAGGGCCTGGCGCACGAGGGCGGTCAGGCGCTCCAGGGCGTCGCGGCGGTTTCCTTCCTGGGTGCGCTGGGTGCGCGCCACGATGATCAGGGAGCCGTCGTCGCTCACGCGGCGGCCGGCCAGTGAGCGCAGGCGCTGCTTCACCGCCGGCTGCAGCGAAACCGTGCCGGCGAGATCGAAGCGCAGCTGCGCGGCGGTGGCGACCTTGTTGACGTTCTGGCCGCCGGGGCCGGAGGCACGGACGAAAGCCCAGGAGAGGTCGCGGTCCGACAGCGAAATATCCGGTGTGATTTCTACGGGCATCGTGTGAAAGCAAGCCATTGAGCGGCCCAGGGCCGTTCCCTGGGCCGCGAGATCGAAAAAGCCAGACGGCTGGCCGCGCAAATCGCCTGGAGCGATTTGCGCCAATGAACTAGGCGTTGAGATCGGGGATGAGCTCGCTCTCGAGCCGGGTGATCTGGTCCTTCAGGATCAGCTTGCGCTTCTTCAGCCGTTTGAGCTGCAGCTCGTCGACGTGCACGTCGAGCGACAGGCGCGAGATCACCTCGTCCAGGTCGCGGTGCTCGATACGCAGCTGCCGCAACTTCTCCATGTTGCGGAACAGCTCGCGGTCGACGTTGTCTTCGATTTCCGCCATGGAGTTTCTGGACGTTTCCTGGGACGTGGGCGGATGCTCACGGGGCCCCGGCGCGACGCCGTTTCCTCGGACCCTGCCGGCTTGCGCAGTCGGGTCTCGGAGGCCAGCGTGCCGGTATCATACGCCCGGACGCCGCCGGCAGCCGTGAAAGCTGGTCCGGCGGCCTCATCGGGATACCTACGAGCGGCCCTGCGGCTTGCCGCGGGGCTTGCCGCGCCGGGAGCGGCTGCCGGAGTGGCCGGAATGGCCCGAGTGCCCTCCGGAATGGCCGCCGGAGCCTGCCGCGCGTCCCGGGTGTCCCCCGCCTGCATGGCCCGAGTGCCGGGGCCGACCGCCGCCGCGCATGGGGCGACGGTGGCGCGGCGGCGGCTCGCCCTCCGCCAGGCCCGCGGCCAGCATGCCGGGTGCGATCGGCGCCGAGGGAATCTTGTGGCCGATGTAGCCCTCGATGTCCGGCAGGGACACCGCGAACTCCTCGCAGGCGAAGCTGATCGCGTCGCCTTCCGCGCCGGCGCGCGCCGTGCGCCCGATGCGATGGACGTAATCGGCCGAATCCTGCGGCAGGTCGAAGTTGAAGACGTGACTGACGTCGGGGATGTGCAGTCCCCGCGAGGCGACGTCCGTGGCGATCAGCACCGCGAGATCGCCATTATGGAAGTCGCGCAGGAAGCGCAAGCGCTTGGCCTGCGGCACGTCGCCCGAAAGCGCCTGCGCGTGAAAGCCGTTGGCCTTGAGGACGCTCTCCAGCCGCTCCGCCATGCGCTTGGTGTTGACGAAGATCATGGTGCGCCGGGCTTCGCTCTGGCGCAGCAGCCCGACGAGCAGCGGCACTTTCTCCTCCATCGCAGGGTAGTACATGATCTGCCGCACGCGGTCGACCGTCATCTTGTCCGGCTCCACGCGCACCAGCTCCGGGTTGTTCATGTGCTCATAGGCGAGCTCCAGCACCCGGTAAGAAAGTGTCGCCGAGAACAGCATCGACTGCCGGCGCTCCGGCGGCGGCAGGCGCCGCAGGATGTAGCGGATGTCGGCGATGAAGCCGAGGTCGAACATCCTGTCGGCTTCGTCCAGCACCAGAACCTGCGCATGCTTCAGGTCGAAGACGTGCTGTTTGTAATAGTCGATCAGGCGGCCCGGCGTGCCGATGAGCACGTCGATGCCTTCCGAAAGCTGCCGGCGCTGCTTATCGTAGTCGATACCCCCGTAGACGACGGCATGTACGAGCCCCGTGTGCTTGCCGAGGGTTTCGGCATCGTGATGAATCTGCACGGCGAGCTCCCGCGTGGGCGCCACGACGAGCGCTCGCACGGACGTCGAGGTCCGGCCCGCGGGCGCCGGATGCGTGAGCAGCGTGTGATACAGGGCAACCAGGAACGCGGCAGTCTTGCCGGTGCCGGTCTGTGCCTGTCCGGCGACATCCCGGCCGGAGAGCGCGATGGGCAGCGTCTGGGCCTGGATCGGCGTGCACTGCGTGAAGCCGGCATCGCGAATGCCCTGCAGGACGGGCGGCGCGAGGCCGAGGGTATCGAAGGTGGCAGAGTGTGGATCAGTCATCAAGAAAGGCTTATATTGTTGCACTGATGGGTTGGTGGGCCTTGCAAAATCGGCCCGGAAGCGCTACAAAGCGTATCAAGACGGCGGGCCAACGGCCCCCACCTGCCGGCCCGGGTTTCTTTCCCAGCAGGCTTTTTCCTACCAATAGGCTCAAGCTCGATACTCATTTCGCGAGTTAGTGTAACCGTTTGACGGGTGCTTCTGGCACGGACTTTCCCGGTCCTCCACCCGTTATCCCAATCCCAGTCCTTCGTTAACCGAAGAAAACGACTTTCGCACTCTGCATTCGACGGAGGTTGAACCGCGTGAGCAATCCGCACATCGTGCATACCAGTGACTCCACCTTTGCCCAGGACGTCCTCAAGTCCGATCAGCCCGTACTCCTCGACTTCTGGGCGGAGTGGTGCGGTCCCTGCAAGATGATCGCGCCGATCCTGGACGAGATCGCGGGCGAATACCAGGGCCGGCTCAAGATCGCCAAGCTCAATATCGACGAGAACCCGCAGACCCCGCCGAAGTACGGCATCCGCGGCATACCGACGCTCATCCTCTTCAGGAACGGCACGGTCCAGGCCCAGAAGGTCGGGGCCCTGTCCAAATCACAACTGGCGGCATTCCTGGACAGCAACCTGGACGCCGCAGGCATGCAGGCCCAGAAATGAGAGGCTACCTCGGCAATCAGGGCCGCAACCGGCCCAAGGGTCCGCGCCACGGCAATCGTGACGGCAATCGTGACCGCGACGGCAACCGCTCCAATGGCAACGGCGGCGGCCGGCCCGATGACATGATGCACGAGCCGGAGGTCTTCGACGCCGACGACTCGGAGATCATCAGTCCCGCGGAGCTGCAGCAGTCGCGGCGGTCGATGAACCTCACGGAGCTCAAGGCGAAGCCCATCCACGAGCTGGTCAAGGTCGCCGAGTCCATGGGGCTCGAGAGCCTCGCCCGCTCGCGCAAACAGGACATCATCTTCTCCATCCTCAAGGCGCACGCGCGCAATGGGGAGAACATCTACGGCGACGGCGTGCTCGAGATCCTGCAGGACGGCTTCGGCTTCCTGCGCTCGGCCGACGGCTCCTACCTGGCCGGGCCCGACGACATCTACGTCAGCCCCAGCCAGATCCGCCGCTTCAACCTGCGCACCGGCGACACCATCTCCGGGCTCACCCGTCCGCCGAAGGACGGCGAGCGCTACTTTGCGCTCCTCAAGGTCGGCGAGATCAACTTCGACTCGCCCGACAGCTCGCGCACCAAGGTCCTGTTCGAGAACCTGACGCCGTTCCACCCCACCAAGCGCTTGAAGCTCGAGCGCGGCAACGGCTCCACCGAGGA
>JASHVV010000140.1 GCA_030044385.1 Gammaproteobacteria bacterium | reverse complement strand
GCATCGACGGTGGAGTCCGTCCCGCGCCGGAACAATTGCGCGCGGTGAGCATTCGTCAGGCTGACGGCATCGCTCGAGCCGAAGGGGCCGCGCGAGCCGACTTGCAAGCAGGCGCCAGCGCTCGATGAACCAGGTCGCCGTCACCGGCATGGGAGTCGTGTCACCGATCGGCTCGGGTCGGGTGGCCTTCTGGGATGCGTTGCTCGCCGGCCGCCACGCCTTCCGCCCGATCGCGAGCCCCACCGGCCTCGGAGGCAACCGCCTCTGGGCAGCCGTACCTGACGGTTTCGCCGAGGCTCCCGGCGTCACCGCCGCGATGCTGCGCAACTCCGATCGCTTCACCGCCTACGCCATGGTGGCTGCCGTCGAGGCGCTGGCCATGGCCGGGCTGGCGGAGGGTCCGCCGCCGCGAACGGCCGTCATCCTGGGCAATACCATGGGTGGCCTGCCGCTCTTCGCGCAGACGCAGCTCGAGCTGGAGCGGCGGCCGCAGCACGTCACGCCCAAGCTCATGGCGCTCGTCATTCCCAACATGGCGGCGGCCCGAATTTCCCTGCACTGGGGCCTGCACGGGCGGCAGCTCACGGTGAGCACCGCCTGCGCCTCCTCGCTCGATGCGATCGGGCTCGCGGCGAGAATGATCGAGAGCGGGGAAGCCGAGCATGCCATCGCCGGCGGCACCGAGACGCTGCTCGCTCCGGTCGTCTACCAGAGCCTCGATCGTGCCCGGGCGCTTTCGCGGGCGTCGGATCCTGACAGGGCCTCCCGGCCCTTCGACGTCGAGCGTGATGGCTTCGTCATGGGAGACGGCGCGGCAGTGCTCCTGCTGGAGCACGCGGCCAGCGCGCGACGGCGCGGCGCGCGGGTGCTGGCACACGTGCGCGGTTACGGCTCTCTGACCGATGCGCACCACCTGACTGCTCCGGAGCCGGGCGGCCGCTATGAAGCCGAAGCGATTCGCGCCGCCCTCGACGATGCCGGCTGCGACGTGCGGACTGTGTTCGCCCACGCGACGGGCACTCTGGTCGGCGACATCGCGGAGCTGCGCGCAATCAACGCGGTGTTCGCGGACCGCAGTCCGGTGGTGACGGCGCTACGCGGTCACCTGGGCCACGCCATGGCGGCCGCGGGCGCCACCTCGGCGGTGGCCGGCATTCTCGGCATGCAGGCGGAAGTGGTGCCGCACACGCTCGGGACGCGCGCGGTGGAGCCGGAGGCCGGCTTCGATGTCGTGCTGGGCGAGCCGCGCCGGCGGACGTACACGGAATTCTCGGTCAACGCCTTCGGATTCGGAGGACAGAATGCGTCACTCGTGCTGTCAGGTTAGTGCCGTGGCGGGCTCGACATGCGTCTAGTCGTGGAGCCGACGACCGGACCGGTATCCGGCGAGCTGCTGATCCCGAGCTCCAAGTATCACGCGCACCGGGCGCTGATCCTCGCCTCGCTGGCGCCCGGACGCAGCCGGATCGAGGGGCTCACTCACGCCGGGCACGTCGAGAGCACCCTCGAGGTATTGCGCGGACTGGGGACGCGGATCGACATCGACGGCGACACTTTCATCGTCGATGGCGGCCCCTACAAGCCGCTGGCTCGCGTGCTGTCGGTGGGCAGCTCCGGGTCGACGCTCTACTTCATGGCGGGCCTGTGCGCGCTCGCGGAAACGCCGGTGACGCTCGCCGGTCAGCGCTACCTGCAACGGCGGCCGGTCGGTCCGCTCATCGAGGCGCTGCAGCGCATCGGCGTCAGGATCAGCGCGAGCGGCGGCTGCCCGCCGCTCGCGGTCGAGAGCGGGCGGCCTCGGGGCGGGCGCGTCAGGATCGCGGGGACGCTGTCGCAATGGATCTCCGGACTGCTGCTCGTTGCTCCGTTCGCGGTCCGGGAGACCGTCATCGAGGTCGATGGCGCGCTCAACGAGCGGCCCTACATCGAGCTGACGCTCGCGATGATGGCGCGCTTCGGGCTCACCGTTCTCGCCTCCCCGGACCGATTGCGGTTCGTGGTACCGCCGAGCCAGCAGGCACAACCCGCGACGGTGCGGATGCCGCCCGACATCGGCTCCGCCGCCTTCGGCCTCGCCATCGCGGCCCTTCATCCCTGTGACCTGCTCCTGCGCGGGCTCACCGCCGCGAACGGCGCGGGCGACCATCCGGAGATCGCCTTCCTCGACATCATCCGCGCCATGGGGCTGTCCCTGCAGGAGGAGCCGGGGCTGCGTGCCGTGCGGGTGCGTCATGACGGTGCGCGCCTGCGGTCGGTGCGGGTCGACTGCCGGGAGACTCCCGACGTGCTGCCGATCGTGACGGCGCTCGCCGCCTTTGCCGACGGCGAGTCGGTGATCTCCAACATCGATCACGTGCGGCTGAAGGAATCCGACCGGGTCGAGGCGATGCTGCAGCTCGATGCCATGGGCGGCAGGCTGCGCGTGAGCGGCTCGCAGCTCATCATCCAGGGCGTGGACCGCCTGACGGGCGCGGACCTCTCCTCCTTCAACGATCACCGCGTGCTGATGTCGCTCGCCATCGCGGCGACCCGCGCCACCGGCCGCAGCCGTCTCACCTACCCGCATGCGTACCGCATCTCGTATCCCGAGTTCCTGATCGCCATGAACGGCATCGGCGCGCGGATGGGGTGCACGTCTTGACCGAGTCGCTCCCCGGGCGGGTCGCCTCGCTGGCGCGGCAGCGGCCGCGGGAGCCGGCGGTGATCTCGCTCGACTCGGCGGGGGTGCGGGTATGGGACTGGAGACGCCTGTGGCGGGAATCGGGGCGGATCGCGGCCCTGCTGGCCGCCGCGGGCGTCCGGCGCGGCGAGGCCGTTGCCTACCAGACGGCGAACCGCGCGGAGTTCGTGGCCATCACGGTCGGAGTGCTGCGTGCGGGCGCGGTGTGCTGTCCCCTCATGCCGATCTTCCGGGAGCGGGGACTCTGTTACATGTTGAGCCGCGCGCGGGCTCGGGTGCTGTTCGTGATGGATCGGTACCACGCTCGCGACCCGGTGGAGGAAGTGTCGGCGATCGAGTCGCGGGTGCCTGCGCTGGCGTCAGTCTTCGTCATCGCTGTGGACGGCTCGGATGGAGGCGGCCGCGCGCTGGCGCGCAATGGGTGCGCGAGGCACATGTGGCTGGAGGCGGCGCTCCGGGATGTCGAGGGCGAGTCGGCTGAGGATGCCGGCGCCGCCGCGGCGCACGGGGAGCCGGACGCGCTGGCGCAGCTCCTCTTCACCTCCGGAACGACCGGAGAGCCCAAGGGGGTGCTCCACCGGGCCAGCGTCCTGACGCTGGCGGCGCGGCTGCAGGCGGATCACCTGGGGCTCGGCGCGACCGACCGCATCTTCGTGCCGTCGCCGCTGGCTCACCAGACGGGATTTCTCTACGGGATGTGGCTGGCGCTCGCGCTCGGCGTACCGCAGATCCTGCAGGAGTCCTGGGAGCCGCGGCTCGCACTGGCCGCGCTCGACCGATGGCGGGGGACGTTCGTGCAGGCCGCGACACCGTTCCTGGCCGATCTCGTCGAGGCAGTGGAGGAGAGCGAGGCACCGTCCGGCGGCCTGCGGCTCTTCGTGGCCACCGGCACGACCGTGCCGCGCGCGCTCGCGGCACGGGCGAGGCGGGTGTTGCATGCCGATGTTTGTGGCGCCTTCGGCTCGACGGAGGGCTGCCTCGCAACCCTCGGCTCGCCGGCCGATCCGCCCGCGAAAGCCTGCGGCACGGACGGCCGGGCGCTCGCCGGAATCGAGGTGCGGACCTGCGACGAGGCGGGGAGGACGCTGCCCCCGGGCGCCGAAGGCGAGTTGCAGATACGCTCGCCGACGATGTTCCAGGGTTACCTCGATCGGCCGGACTGGACGGCGCAGGCCTACACCGAGGATGGCTGGTACCGGACCGGTGATCTGGCGGTGATCGACGCGGACGGATACCTGCGCCTCACCGGAAGGGTGAAGGATGTCGTCAACCGCGGCGGAGAGAAGATTCCGGTGGTGGAGATCGAGCAGTTGCTGCACGAGCACGAAGCGGTGCGTGAGGTGGCCATCGTCGGCATGCCGGACGCCCGACTCGGGGAACGCGCGTGCGCCTTCGTCGTCATGCGACAGCCGCGGACGGACCAGGAGCGCGGCGTCTGCGACACGGTGCGTCCTCTCGACCTGGCGGCGGTGCAGGCGTTCCTCGATCAACGCCGGGTCGCCAAGCAGTACTGGCCCGAGCGCGTGGAAGTCGTGGACGAGTTACCGAAGACACCATCCGGCAAGATACGCAAACACCTGCTGCGCGAGCGCGCCGGGGAGTTGAGCGCGGGGGCGGGTCATGACCGACGCTGAGTTCGAGCTGTTGCGCGCGGGCGTGGAGCGATACGTTCGAGGCCCGGCGGAGCGCTGGGCCGAGCAGATCGAGCGCGAGCGGCAGGTGCCGCCGCAGGTCTGGGCGGAGCTGCGCGAGCTCGGTTATCTCAGCCTCGCCGCGCCCGCCGCGCTCGGGGGCCGGGGCCTGCCTTTCGGCCGCTATCTGCAGCTCATGGAGCTCTTCGGCATGTCGCACGCGGCCGTGCGCATGATCGTGCACGTGGTCAACGGGATCTGGCGGGCGCTCGACCGTCACGCGACCGAGGAGCAGCGGCGCCGCTTCGTCGAGCCCTGTGTGACCGGGGCGCTCAAGGTGGCTTTCGCGCTCACCGAGCCCGGCGCGGGCACGGGCGCGGACCTGCGCTGCTGCGTCACGCGGGAAGGCGATCGCTATCTGCTCACGGGCGAGAAGCACATGATCACTTTCGGCTCGATCTGCGACTACTGGCTGCTCTTTGCCCGCATGGCAGGCTCCTCCGGGGCGCAGGGGACGGTGGCGCTGCTCGTGCCGCGCGATGCGGCCAACACGCGGGTCGATGTCATGCCGGAGTCCATGGGCGTGCGCGGCAGCGACCATGCGCGAATGCGCTTCGACGGCGCGCCGGTTCCCGTGGCCAACCGCCTGGGAGAGGAGGGCCAGGGGCTCGACATCGCCTTCGGAGGCTTTCTCGCGCCGAGCCGCATCGCCGTCGCCATGAGCTGTGTCGGACTCGCGCGCCGCGCCCTCGAGCTCGCCATCGAGCGCGCGGGCGCCCGCGAGACCTTCGGCAAGCCGCTCTACCGCCGCCAGGCGATCTCCTTCCTGATCGCGGACATGGCGACCGAGCTGGAGGCGGCCCGGTGCCTGGTGCGGCACGCGGCCGCGGAGTGGGAGCGCCCGAGTCCGCAGGCGGACAGGCTCTCCTCCATGGCGAAGCTCTTCGCCGTCTCCATGCTGCAGCGCGTCACCGACGGCGCGCTGCAGGTTCACGGCGGGATCGGCTACTGGCAGCCGCATCCCATCGAGCGGGTGTACCGCGACGCGCGGGCGCAGCGCTTCGAGGAAGGCACCAACGAGATCCAGAAGACGGTCATCGCGCGCGATATATTCAAAGGGGGGCGGACGACATGCGATTCTCCGACAGGATAGCCCTGATCACCGGCGGCACCCGCGGCATCGGCAAGGCGCTCGCGCTGCTGCTCGCGCGGCAAGGCGCCGCGCTGGTTCTCAACTACAAACGCAACGAGCAGGCCGCGCGCGCTACTCTGGCCGAGATCGAGGCGCTCGGCTGTCAGGTCAGCGTCTGCCGCGCGGACCTCGAGGAGCCGGCGCAGATCGATGCGCTGTTCGAGCACGTCGGCAAGCGGCACGGCCGGCTCGACTTCTTCATCTCCAACGCCGCGGCGAGCGCATTCAAGCGCATCGCCGATCTCAATGCGCGCAATCTCGATCGCACCTTCGCGCTCAACGTGCGCGCGTTCGTGCTCGGCGCGGTCCGCGCGGTGCCGCTGATGGGGGCCGGCGGCCGCATCGTCGCGCTGTCGAGCTACGGCAGCCAGCGCGCGTACCCGACTTACGCCAACCTCGGAGCGGCGAAGGCGGCGATCGAGGCCTGGGTGCGTTACATGGCGCTCGAGTTCGGCCCGCAGGGGATCAGTGTCAACGCGGTGAGCGGCGGGCTCATCGACACCGACTCGCTCGAATTCTTCTACAACGTGCCGGGCATCCCTCCCATGGAGAGCGTGCTGTCGAAGCTGCCGCGCGCGCGTCGCGGCAAGGTGGAGGAGATGGCGGCGGCGGTCGCCTTCCTGCTCTCGCCGGAGGCGGAGTACATCACCGGGCAGACCCTTGCCGTCGACGGCGGCCTGTCGGTGATCGCGCCGCCGTTCCAGGCCGATGCGACTGCGCCGCTGGCCGGCGCCCCGCCGCCGCGGCGCTGAAGTGCCCGCGCTCTGCTGGCTCGCGGGCCGGATCGGCAGCCTGAGCCTGCCGCATCGCATCGTCATGGGGGCGATGCACCTCGGCATCGAGTCGCAGCCGGGCGGCGCCGCGCTCGCGGCGTTCTACGCCGAGCGCGCCCGGGGCGGCGCCGCGCTCATCATCACCGGCGGCTCGGCGGTGAGCCGGGTCGGCGCCGGCGGCAGGCACTACAGCTTCGTCAACGAGCCCGCGGAGGGAGTGAAGCTGCGGCGTGTCGCGGCCGCGGTTCACCGGGCGGACGGGCGCATCGCACTGCAACTCTTCCACGCCGGCCGTTATGCCTTCGAGAGCGCGTTCGGCCTGCAGCCGCTGGCGCCGTCGGCGGTGGCCAGCCGCTTCTCGAAGTCGACGCCGCGCGCGATGACGGCGGCCGACATCGCGCAGACTCTGGAGGACTTCGCCTCCGGAGCGCGCCGCGCCCGCGAGCTCGGGTTCGACGCGGTCGAGATCATGGGCTCGGAAGGCTACCTCCTCAACCAGTTCCTCTCGCCGCTCACCAACCTGCGCAACGACGAGTGGGGCGGAGACCCTGCGCGCCGGACGCGCTTTCCGTTGGCCGTCCTGCACCGCGTGCGGCAGGCTGTTGGTCGGGAGTTTCCGGTCCTCTATCGCCTCTCGGGCGCCGATCTGATGCCCGGGTCGAGCACGGCCGAAGAGACGGCCGGGTTTGCGGGCCTCCTCGCTGCGGCGGGTGCCGATGCGCTCGATGTCGGTATCGGCTGGCACGAGTCGCAGATCCCCACGGTGCCCTACACCGTTACGCCCGGAGCGTGGACGTCGTGTGCCGCGCGGATCAAGGCGGCGGCGGGGACGCTGCCCGTGATAGCCAGCACCCGCATTCATACGGTGGAGCTGGCGGAACGGGTGCTCGAGCAGGCTGGAGTGGACTTCATCTCGCTCGCACGGCCGTTTCTCGCGGACCCGGCGATCATCGCCAAGTCGCGCGCCGGCCAGTCCCATCGCGTCAACCTCTGCCTGGCGTGCAACCAGGCCTGCATCGACCGCTCGCTGGCCGACGAGGCGGTCTCGTGCATGGTGAATCCGCGGGCGGGACGGGAGCTCGAGCTCCCGCAGCGTCCCTGCGCCCGGCGGCGCGGCTGGATGGCGGTGGTCGGCGGCGGGCCCGCGGGACTCGAGGCGGCACGCGTGCTCGGCGAGGCCGGGCAGCGGGTCGTGCTGTTCGAGGCGGAGCTGCAGATCGGGGGACAGTTCCGGCTGGCGAGCCGAATCCCCGGCAAAGCCGACTATGCGTGCACGGTGGCGTACTTCGCGCGCGAGCTCGACCGGCTGGGCGTCGAGGTCCGCGCCGGGCGGGCGATCGAGAGTGATTCCCTGCAGGAGCTGGAGGGCGCCGAGGCGGTGATCGTCGCCACGGGCGTGCGCCCGCGCCGTCCGCTGCTGCGCGGAATCGAATTGCCGCACGTCCGGGCCTACCCGCGGGCGCTGCTGGAGCCTGTCGCGGACGATGGCCCGGCGGTCGTCCTCGGCGCAGGAGGAATCGGCGTCGACGTCGCCCATTATCTGAGTCACGCCGGCTGTCGGGTGACGCTGACGCGCCGGGGAGCGCCCATCGGCGAGCACATCGGCCGCTCGACCCGTTGGGTTCTGCTGCGCGCTTTGCGGGAGCGGGGGGTCGAGATGTTGACCGGTGTGAGCTACGAGGGCATCGCCCCCGACGGGGTCCTGATCCGCGACGACGCCGGGCGCGGCCGCCTCATCGAGGCCCGACAGGTGGTCATCGCCGCCGGCCAGGAGCCGCATGATCCCCTGAGTCCGGCCCTCGAGCGCGCCGGGCGCAGATTCCGGGTCGTGGGCGGGGCGCGCGCCGCCGCCGAGCTCGATGCCGTCCGGGCCTTCCGGGAGGGCGCGCTCGCCGCGCACGCGCTGTTGAGCGAGCAACCCTAGGAGGCATGTACCATAGGGCATCCTGACTCCAGGAGATATCCGGGGTGCCGCCTGAGAATGCCACGCTAGCCCAGAAGACCGCGCGTTACGTGCTCATCGGCGCGCTGGTGCTGGTCGGCGCGTGGATGCTGCGGCACTTCATTGCGGCGCTTTGCTGGGCGGTGGTGCTGGCCATCGCGACTTCATCGGCCTATGACCGCTGGCTCGCCAGGTTCCGCGGCCGGCGGCGCGATGTCTGGGCCTCGCTCAGCTTCACGGCGATCATCGGAGTCGTGTTGCTCGGGCCGCTGATCTATGGCGGCGTGATCGCCGGCCGCGAGGCGATCGCCATCGTGCGGGACTTCACCGCCGCCGCCGGGACGGGACCGCCGCCGCTGCCTTCCTGGCTGGCGCAGATCCCGTGGCTCAGCCGCTGGGTGCGCGACTTCTGGGTGGAGTATGTCGGGTCCGCGGGCGGCGGCACCGCGCACATGCACGCGAGCCCCGTGGTGATCGAGTGGACGCGGGTCGTGGGAGAGCAGGTGGCGCGGCGCATCGTCACGTTGGTGTTCACCCTGCTGACGCTTTTCTTCGTCTATCTCAACCGCGACCGCCTGAGCCTGCAGGTTCCGAGAATGTGCCGGCGCCTCTTCGGCTCTGCCGTCGACCGGCTGCTGGGGCGCGTGGTGACCGCGATCCGTGCGGCAGTGGACGGTATCGTGCTCGTCGCCGTCGGCGAGGGGGGCGTCATGTGCGGTGTGTATGCTCTGGTGCACGCGCCGCACCCGATTCTGTCAGGTGTCGTCACGGGTATTTTCGCGTGCGTGCCGTTCGCCGCGCCCATCGCTTTCGGCATCGTCGCGGTCGTGCTGCTCGTTCGCGGCTCCATCGCAGGCGCAATCGTCGTCGGCGCGGCCGGCTTGGTGGTGCTCTTCATCGCCGATCATTTCGTGCGGCCCGTCATCATCGGCGAGGGCGCGAAGCTGCCGTTCCTCTGGGCGCTGCTCGGCATCCTGGGCGGCGTCGAATCTTTCGGGCTCGTCGGCATCTTCATCGGCCCGGCGCTGATGGCGGCGCTGGTGTCTCTCTGGCGCGGCTGGGTGGAGGAGATGCCGGCCGACGGCGGTTAGCGCGGACGGCGGCCGCGCACGAGCGCCTCCGGATGCTCATCGAGATAGTCGGCCAGGGAGCGTACCGCGCGCGCGGCGCCGGCCAGCTCATCGAGCGCGTGCTGCAGGTTGCCGCTCGGCGCCGCCGAGCTCGTGCCCATCGCCAGTCTGGCGGCTGCGGCGGTCGCGTCCATCTGCCGCGCGGCGGTGCGCAGGCTCGCCACGGTCACCCGCACCTCGCGCAGCGTCGGCGCAACCTGCGGCCCGGCCTGACGCGAGACCTGATCCAGGGCCGCGAGCGTCGCATCGAGATGGGCGAGGCTGTCGCGCAGTTGCGGTGACGAGGTCAGCGAGCGCACCTGATCGGTGATGGTGCGCAGATTCTGCGCGATCTGCGTGATCGGCAGCGAGCCGATCTCGGCCGGCAGACCCTCGATGCCGCCGGCGGGCGCGGCCGGAATCAGCGGGTACGGCTCCGAGGTGTCGAGTTGCGCCGCCGGCGCGCCCGCGACCATCCCGAGATCCACCTGCTCGCCGCCCACGAGCGGCACGGCGCGCGCCAGGCTGGCGCGCAGCCCTTCGGCGATCAGCTTTGCGAGCGCCGCATCCATGATGGGCTTCCAGTTGCCGTCGGCCGGCGGGGGCACGGTGAGGTGGAAGCGTGTCGGGTCGAGGGCGAGCAACACCGGCGTCGAGATTTGCCCGCTCCGCGGATCGACCGACAGGCCGATGCTCGTGACCTCTCCGACCATGAAGCCGCGCAGCATCACCGGTGCGCGCGGCGTGAGCTGGCCCACCGCGCCGTCGAAGCTGACCCGATAGGGAACCGACACGGCGAGCGTCTGCCGCGGCCCTCCCTCCGTGCCGATGAACCGCCGCGCCGGACTGCCGGGCCCGGGCACCATGACGATGGTGGGGCCGGCGATCAGCGCCCGCAGCGAGGAGACGTCCGCGAGGCTCGGATGCGCGCCCTCCAGGACGAAGCGCGTGCCGCTGGTGATTTTCGGCCTGAGCTGGCGATCGATGTAGAGATGGACGATCACGTGCCAATCATCGCTCGCCAGGGCGACGCTCGTGACCCTGCCGACTTCCAACCCGTGATACATGACGCGCGTATCGCCCGGCTGCATGCCGGCGGCGTCATCGTAAGTGACCGTGACGTCGATCCCGCGCGAGCTGATCGAGCGCAGCAACAGCCAGAGCACGATGGCCACCGCGGCGATCGGCACCGCCCAGATCCAGCCCGGCCACCAGCTGCGGCGGGCGACGGCCATCGTTCGCCTGGGCTCGCTCGCGGCGCGCTCTTCGTCGATCATGGCTCTGGGGGGACGCCGCGGGAGTGCGCCGCGAATGCCGCATCCCACATGAGCCGCGGATCGAACGCGTGCGAGGCCAACATCGTGGCCACGACGACGAGGAGGAACGCCGGCGCGGCGTTGGCGGCGTTGGCGCTCACCAACCCGCCGAATTGCATGAGCGGCAGGAACACGGCGATGGTGAATATGTCGACGCAGGACCAGCGCCCGATCTCATCGATGAGGTGGCAGAGGCGGGTCTTCAGCACCAGCCGCCGCAGCCGCCGGGGCTGGGTCCCCGGCGTGCCGTGCCGGACTGACATGAGAAACCAACTGAGCCCCGCGAGCTTGAGCAGGGGAATGGCGATGCTGGTGCAGAAGATGAGCACGCCGAGCGGCCAGAGGTGCGCCTGGAAGAGCTCCTCGATGCCGTCGACGATGCGATGCGGCACGAGCACGCCCAACTGGCGGTCGACGCTCATCGGATAGAGGTTGGCGGGAATGAAGAGGGCGAAGCCGGCAACGGTCAGTGCCGCCGTGCGCACCGCCGCATCGGGTTTGCGCGCGCTCAGCCTCAGGCCGCAGCGCGGGCAGGGCGAGCCCTCGGCGACGGCGGGGCAGACGAGATCGCAGAATCGGCAGGCGATGACGGCTTGAGCCGCGGGCGGCGCCGGGCTCTCGGGCGACAGGGTGCGCCACACTGCGCGCTTGTCGAGCGTGGCCCGGGAGAGCATGCAGAGGAAGGCGGCCAGAATGAGACAGATGCCGCCCCAACCGATCTTCACCGGCATGGCCGCCGCGATGCGGCTATAGCCGACCGCGCCACCGAGAAGAAAGACGTCCGGCATGGCCCACTGGTCGAGATGCAGTGACCAGCGAAAAGCGCCTCCAAGCCAGCGCGGCCTGTGCCCGAGCTGCAGCAGGGTCAGCACCAGCGAGAGCAGCCCGAAGCGGACGAAGGGGAGGACGACGGCAAACGCTGCGACAAGCACCGCCACCAGCACCCACTGGTGCTGCCAGAGCGTGACGACTCCGCTTCCGAGCCTGCTCTGGCGCGTCATGCCGAGCATTGAGACGACCATGAGCGGCGCCAGGTTGGCCGGGAAGAGCAGCACGAACGTCGCCGAAGCGCAGGCGAGCGCGGCGTTGATGCTGCGTCCGTTGGTGCGCTCCAACCGATTGTCGCAAGTCGGACAGACCGCCACGGCGCCCCAGGGGAGCGGGGGAATGTCCTGGAGCGTTCCGCAATCGGTGCAGGCGATGGTCATCCCAAAGACCCGCCGACAGGGGCGGGCGTCCCGAGGAGCTCAGGACTATAACGTCACTTTGGGGAGGTCCGTTCCACGGCGCGCCGGGCCGGGCGCAATGCCCGGATCCAGCGCTTCAGACTACTGCTATTAAAACCGCCGCGGAGGACCCCCGCCTCCGCGCGGGCGCTCCTGCGCCTCGTTGACGCGCAGCGGCCGGCCGCCCATGTCAGTGCCGTTGAGAGCCTGGATGGCGCGAGCGGCATCGGCGCTCGACATTTCCACGAAGCCGAAGCCGCGCGGACGGCCGGTGTCGCGATCGGTGATGAGAGAGACCTTCTCGACGGTGCCATGCTTGGAGAACAGGGCGCGAACCGAGTCTTCGGTCGCCGAGAACGGCAGGTTGCCAACGTATATTCTAGTCACGGACGTCACTCACCCTGAAACACACACGAGAGTTGCCGCGGCGGGTCCCCGCCCGCCGCGCACGACACATTACCG
>JASHVV010000139.1 GCA_030044385.1 Gammaproteobacteria bacterium | reverse complement strand
GCCAGCCGATGCCCGAGCGCCAGCTCATCGACGAGATCCTGACCCTGGTCGTGGCGGGCCACGAGACCACGGCGAGCGGCCTCAACTGGACCTGGTACCTCTTGTCCCAACATCCCGGCGCCGAGGCCCGGCTGCACGCCGAGCTCGCCGCCATCCCGGATGAGCCCGCGCCGAGCCTGCCGCACATGGAGGCGCTGACCTACACCCAACAGGTGGTCAACGAGGCGCTGCGGCTCTACCCGCCGGGGTGGCTCCTGTCGCGCCGCACGGTGCAGCCCGACGTGCTGTCCGGATATGAGATACCGGCGGGCGCCAACGTGCTGTTGCCGCTTTATCTGCTGCATCGGCACCCGCGGTACTGGCGGGATCCGGACACCTTCCTGCCGGAGCGCTTCGCGCCGGATCACGACGCCGAGCGCCCGCGCTTCGCCTACATGCCCTTTGCGGCCGGACCGCGGCACTGCATCGGCGAGACCTTCGCGCTCTACGAGATGCTGATGCACCTGCACCGCATCGCGCGGCACTTCCGCCTGGCTCGCGTGTCCGATCAGCCGATCGAGCTCGAGGCGCAGATCAATCTGCGCACCCGTCATCCCTTGCACATGAGGCTGGAACGCCGCTGATGTCGAATCCAACTTCCCACGCCGCGACCCTGACCGAGATCCTCGAGGCCAACCGCCGGCTTCCCGGCCGGATCACCTACCTCGAGGGCGAGCACGACGTCCGCGAGGTCGGCTTCGAGGAGCTCCATGCGCGGGCGCTCGGCATCCTCTATCACCTGCAGCGCCTCGGCGCGCGGCGCGGCGACAAGGTGATTCTCTTCCTCGGCAGCAACGAGCAGTTCATCGATGCCTTCTGGGCCGCCGTGCTCGGGGGCATGGTGCCGGTGCCGGTCGCGCTCGGCATCAGCGATGAGCATCGGCACAAGCTGCTGCGCATCGCCCGCACGCTCGCCGGCCCTGGCTCGCGGCTCGGCAAGCCCTTCCTCTACACCGAGCGCCGCTCCCTCGAGCGCATCGGCGCGTTCGCGGCCGCGGCCGGCGAGTCGGAGACCTTCGAGGACCTGCGCGCGCGCGCCTTCCTGGTCGATACCCTCGACGACATCTCGCGGGCCGGCAAGCCGCACGAGGCGAGAGCGGACGATGTCGCCTTCATCCAGTTCTCCTCCGGGTCGACCAGCGAGCCGAAGGGCGTGGTGTTGACGCACGGCAACATCATCGCCAATGCGCGCGGCGCCACCGAGGTGGCGCGTTTCTCCCCGGACGACGTCAGTCTCTCGTGGATGCCACTCACCCACGACATGGGGCTGATCGGCTTCCACCTCATCATGTTCTACAACCGCGTGCATGCGCACCTCATGCCCACGGAGCTCTTCGTCCGCCGGCCGCTCCTCTGGCTGACGTTGGCGAGCCGCATCCGCGCCAGCATCCTCTGCTCGCCGAATTTCGGCTACAAACACTACCTCAAGGTGCTCGGCGACCGGCCGGTCGAGGGCCTGGATCTCGCCAGCGTCAGACTCATCTTCAACGGCGCGGAGCCGATCTCCGTCGAGCTCTGCGAGGAGTTCATGACGCGGCTCGCTCCCGCGCGTCTCGCCCGCAATGCCATGTATCCGGTGTATGGACTCGCGGAGGCTTCACTCGCCGTGAGCTTCCCGCCGCCCGGCGCGCCGCTGCAGACCATTGCGCTCAACCGGCACCGCCTCGGCGTGGGCAGTCCCGTCGAGCGGGTGGAGAAAGGCTCGCGCGATGCCGTGCAGCTGGTATGCGAGGGCCGGGCGATCCCGTACTGCGAGGTGCGCATCGCCGACGACGAAGACCGCCAGCTGCCGGAGGGACGGATCGGAAATCTGCACCTGCGCGGCGACAACGTCACCCGCGGTTACTTCGAGAGCCCCGAGGCCAACGCCGCGGCGTTCACCGCGGACGGATGGCTGCGCACCGGCGATCTCGCCCTCGTGCACCAGGGCGACCTCTATGTCTCCGGGCGGGCGAAGGAGATCATCTTCGTCAACGGCCAGAACTTCTACCCGCACGACCTCGAGGCGATCGCGCAGCGCATCGAGGGCCTGGAGCTCGGCAAGGTGGTCGCAGCCGGCGTGCGGGCTCCGGGCGCGGAGATCGAGCAGCTCGTGCTCTTCATCCTCCACCGCGGCTCCATGGAGGACTTCCTGCCGCTCGCCACGCAGGCCGCGCGCCTCATCAACGAGCAGACGGGCCTCGAGGTCGCCGAGGTGGTGCCGGTCAAGCGCATCCCGAAGACGACCAGCGGCAAGATCCAGCGCCACCTCCTCGAGCAGAGTCATGTCGACGGCGAGTTTGCCGAGGAGCTGCGGACGCTTGTGGCGTTGCGCGAGGCCCAACGCGGTCCGGGGACGGCCTCGCGCAGCGAGATCGAAGAGAAGCTGCGGACCATCTGCGATGCGGCGCTCGGCGGCAGGCGCGTGGACGTCAACGACAACCTCTTCGAGCTCGGCGCGAGCTCCCTGAAGCTCATCGAGATCCACGAGCAGATCGATCGGCAGTATCCGGGCCAGGTGGACCTGACGGAGCTGTTCGATTACCCGACCATCGCCGAGCTCGCCCGGTATCTCGAGACCAAGCTGGGCGTGGCCTGATCAGCCAAAGTCCAGCCGCATCGAGAGATCGACGGCGCGCACGTTCTTCGTGAGGCTGCCGGATGACACGAAGTCGACGCCGGTCGCAGCGATGGCGCGCACCGTCTCGAGACTGACGCTGCCGGAAGCTTCGAGTGCGACCCGCCGCCCACCCGGTGCTGCCGCATTGCTGCGCGAGCGGTTGAGGGAAACGGCGGCAGCCAGGTCCTCGAGGCTGAAGTCATCGAGCAGCACGATGTCGGGGCCTGCGCCCAGCGCTTCCTCGAGTTCCTCGAGGGACTCGACTTCCACCTCCACCGCGACGCCCTGGGCGGCTCGGCGGGCGGCGGCGATAGCAGCGGTGAGCGAGCCCGCGGCGGCAATGTGGTTCTCCTTGATCAGCACCTGGTCGTAAAGACCCATCCGGTGATTGCGGCCGCCGCCGCACCGGACGGCGTACTTCTGCGCGGTGCGCAGGCCCGGGATGGTCTTGCGGGTATCGATGACGGTGCAGCCGGTGCCCGCGACCGCGGCGGCGAAGCGGCTCGCCTGGGTGGCGGTGGCGCAGAGGAGCTGCAGGAAGTTGAGTGCGGTGCGCTCGCCGGTGAGGATCGGCCGCGCGCGTCCCTCGATCTCGAAGATCACCGCCCCGGCTGCGATCCGGTCCCCGTCCGTCGCCTTCCAGGTGAGGCGGATACCCGGGTCCAGGCGGCGAAACGTCTCCTCGGCCCAGGGGCGGCCGCAGAGCACGGCGTCTTCTCGGGTTACCACCCGGCCCCTGACCCGCTGGTCCTCGGGAACCAGCCGCGCCGTGACGTCGCCGCTGCCGATGTCCTCCCGCAGCGCGGCAGCCACCTGATCGGGCAGGTCCGCCGGCGGGGCGAGGCCGGGCGTAGGAGCTTGTGGGGCGGAGGCCATGCCTGAAAGCCTAGCATGGGGCGCGCAGGCATCAGGAATGTGCCCCGCCGCCGCAGGTGGCCTCGACCATGGTTTGAACATTGCCGCCGCGGCCCCATAATCCCCCCCGGATGTCCGACACACCCGCCCGAGCGGAATGGGATCGCCCACGCTCCCCTTGTACCAAGATCTGCTCGCTCGACGAGCAGGGGTACTGCGTCGGGTGCCTGCGAACCGCCGACGAGATCGGCCGGTGGACGTCGATGAGTGCCGCCGAGCAATGGCGGGTAATCGCCGAGCTGAAACGGCGCCGAGAATTTCTGAAGAGGTAATGCGATGGACGTGGTCGAGAGAATCAAGGCCGAGCTCGGCTCGAGCCCGGTGGTGCTGTTCATGAAGGGTACGCCCGATTTCCCGCAGTGCGGCTTCTCCGCGCAGACGGTGGCGGCGCTGCGCTCGCTGGGCGCCGAATTCAAGTCCGTGAACATCTTCGAGGAGCCGGAGATGCGCGAGGCGCTGAAGCGCTATTCCAACTGGCCGACCTATCCGCAGCTCTACGTCAACGGCGAGCTGATCGGCGGCTGCGACATCGCCCTGGAGATGTATCAGAGCGGCGAGCTGCAGAAGCTGCTGTCCGGGGTGGGTGCGCTGTCGTCTACTGGCTGAAAGTCGCCGGCGGCGAGTCGCTCTCGGCTTCCGCCGGGGGCTCGGTGCGCCACCCCAGGGCGCGCGCCCGCGCCTCGGCCTCGAGGAAGCTGTCGCGGAAGCGATTGCAGATGAGGCAAAAGAGCTCCGCCGTGCGCTCCGCGTCGTAGACCGCGGAGTGCGCGGAGCTCGAGTCCCATGCGAGTCCCGCGACGGTCACCGCCTTCGCCAGCACCGTCTGGCCGAGCGCCGCCCCGGCGAGCGTCGCGGTGTCGAAGCAGGAGAACGGATGGAACGGGTTGCGCTTCACGTCCGCCCGCTTCACCGCCTGGTTCAGAAACCCGAGATCGAAGGCCGCGTTGTGTCCGACCAGAATGGCGCGCCGGCAGTCGTAGGCGCGTACCGCGTGGCGGATCTCGCGGAAGATCCGCTGCAGCGCATCGCGCTCCGGCAGCGCCGGCCGCAGAGGATGAAACGGGTCGATTCCCGTCACCGACAGCGACGCGGGATCGAGTCGCGCGCCCTCGAAGGGCTTCACATGGAAGCTGTGGGTCGCGCCGCGATTCAACACGCCGTCGCCGTCCATGTCGATGAGCACCGCGGCGATCTCGAGCAGAGCGTCCGTCGCCGCGTTGAAGCCGCCTGTCTCGATGTCGACCACCACCGGGAGGAAGCCGCGGAAGCGCCGCGCCATGAGCGCCGCGCCGGGTGCCGGCATGATCGCCGTTGTCGCCTCGGGCTCCAAGCGTCTAGCCCTCCGACAGGCGCCAGCCGATGGACTCACCCGCGCGCAGGGGCACGAGCTCCTCGGCGCCGAACGCGTAGGATCGCGGCACTTCCCAGGACTGCCTGACCAGAGTGATGCGGCCTTCATTGCGCGGCAGGCGGTAGAAATCCGCGCCGTGCTCGGAGGCGAATGCCTCCAGGCGCGGCAGCGCGCCCGCGGCCTCGAAAGCCTCCGCGTAGAGCTCGATCGCGCCGTGGGCGGAGAAGATGCCGGCACAGCCGCAGGCGGCTTCCTTCGCGCCGCGCGCATGCGGCGCGCTGTCGGTGCCGAGGAAAAACCGCGAGTCGCCGCCGGTCGCCACGGTGAGCAGCGCCTCCCGATCGGTTTCGCGCTTCAGCACCGGCAGACAATAGTGGTGCGGGCGGACGCCGCCCGCGAAGATCGCGTTGCGGTTCATGAGGAGATGTTGCGGCGTGACGGTCGCCGCAATCCCGGGACGGGAGCCGAGCACGAACTGCGCAGCGGCGCGGGTGGTGATGTGCTCGAAGACGATGCGCAGGCGCGGATGGCGCGCGGCGAGCGGCGCGAGCACCTCGTCGATGAAGCGGGCTTCGCGATCGAACACATCGACGTTGGGGTCGGTGACTTCACCGTGTACCTGGAGGACGAGGTCCTGCTCCTCCATTCGGGAGAGGACGGCATCCACCTTACGGATGTCGGTCACGCCCGCGTCGGAATGGGTGGTCGCCCCGGCCGGGTAGAGCTTGAAGCCGAGGACGCAGCCGCTCGCCTTGGCGCGCTGGACTTCCGCGGGATCGGTCCGGTCCGTGAGGTAGAGCGTCATCAGGGGCTCGAACGTCGCGCCGGCGGGCAGGGCATCGAGGATCCGCTGCCGATAGGCCAGCGCCTGCGGCGTACCGGTCACCGGCGGACGGAGGTTGGGCATGACGAGCGCGCGCGCGAAGCGCGCCGCGGTGAACGGCAACACGGAGCGCATCGACTCGCCGTCCCGCAGGTGCAGATGCAGATCGTCGGGGCGGCGCAGGGTGATCGCAGTCACTTCCCGGGCTCCAGCGCCCCCAGGACGTCGTCCTCGAGGATGAGCTGCAGCGCGAAGCGCACCCCGAAGCCGGTGACCTCGGTGTTGACGTGGCCGAGGCCGCCGGTGCGCGTGGCCGAGGAGAGATCGACGTGCGCCCAGGGGATGTCTTCGGGGACGAAGCGGCTGAGGAACCGGGTGGCCAGGATGTGATCGCCCTTGCCCTCGGTGGTGCACTGCACGATGTCGGCGACCTTGCTCTCGAGATCGGAGTCGAAATCGGAATCGAACGGGAACGCCCAGACCCGCTCGCCGCTGCGGCGACCGGCATCGACGAGCCGCGCCGCCAGCTCCGGGCGGTTGCTGAAGACGCCGCTCATTCTTTCCGTCAGCGAGTAGACGCACGCCCCGGTGAGAGTGGCGAAATCGAGCATGAAACGCGGCTTCGTGCGGGCCGCGAGCGCCAGGGTGTCCGCCAGCGCCATCCGGCCCTCGGCATCGCTGTGAATCACCTGGATGGTGACGCCGTTGGCCGCGCGCACCACTTCCTGCGGGCGATAGGCCTTCGGCCCGATGTTGTTTTCCGTGATGGCGAGCCAGGCGTCCACCGCGACCGGCGCTTGCAGCCGTGCGAGGGCGACGAGCGTGGCGAGCGCCACCGCGCTGCCGCCCATGTCAGTGTGCATGTCGAGCATCGACCGGTGGGGCTTGAGATTGATGCCGCCGGTGTCGAACAGGATGCCCTTGCCGATGAGCGCGATGTCCGGCGAGCCGCCTCGCCGGCGTCCGGGCCGGTATCTGAGGTGCGCGATGCCGGCGTCCGGGCTCTCGTTGCCGGCGGCGACGGCGAGGAATGCGTTGGCTCCGGCGCGCCGCAATGCCTGCTCGCCGAGCCAGGTCATCTCGAGTCCATGGCGGCGCGTGAGTTGGGTCAGCGCCGCGCGGTAGCCGCGGGCGTCGAGGATGTTGGGTGGCAGCGCGGTGAGCCAGCGGGCGAGATTGGTGGCATCGGCTCTGATCGCCGCGGACTCGGTGTCGAGCCGCGCGTCGGCGGGCACCTGGATGCGTGTGATGCGATGCTGCCCGGGCGAGGGGGCGCGGCAGCTCGGCAGCTCGAATGCCTGCGCCAGGGCGGCGGCGCAGAGCGCCTCGAGCGCCGCCTGGGCGGCAGCCTGCCCGCTCGCGCCCGTGGGGAAGCCCGCCACTGCGAGGCCGATCGTCCGCGGACCGCGGGCGGCGGCTTCCTTCACCATCCGCCCCGCGAGCGCCAGCCGCTCGAAGGGGCTGGGATCGGGCCGCAGAAAGCCGAGCACGGCGAGCGTCTGGCGGCGGCTCGCGAGCGAGGTGGTGCGCACGGTCCCGGCGCGCGGCGGCTCGCGTGCGAGCAGATCCCGCCAGCGCTGGCTCTCCGGCAGCTCATCGAGGCTCGCGGCGGCGGCGGATTCGGGGGCGATCACGAGCAGCGCATCGACCTCGCCACGGCTCGAGCGCGCGATTTCCGGACCGCCGGCGGGCGGCAGCAGCGCGATGCGGGCGCGACCGGGGGCGGCGCTCCGCTTTTGCGCTTGCTTGACCACCGGGAGTGAAACCCGGATCATTGCGCGGCTCATTTTACAGGGTACTTTTTACAGGCTACTTGCGCGTGGCGGGGAAGCTGCCGGCGCATCCTACCGCATTAGATCGAATGACCGAACCTCCGAAGCTCGAAGATCTCGACCCCGTTGAAACCCAGGAGTGGCTGGAGTCGATCGACTCGGTGCTGAAGACCCACGGGCCGCAGCGCGCGCACTTCCTCCTCGAGCGTCTGATCGACTACACGCGCCGCAGCGGCGCCTATCTGCCGTTCAAGGCGAACACCGCCTACGTCAACAGCATTCCGACCGGGCGTGAGCCGCAGTATCCGGGCGACCGGGCGATCGAGCGGCGGATCGAGGCTTTCATCCGCTGGAACGCGATGGCGATGGTCGTGCAGGCCAACCGCATCTCCTCGGAGTATGGCGGGCACCTCTCGAGCTACGCCTCGTCGGCGACGCTGTATGAAGTCGGCTTCAATCATTTCTGGCGGGCGCCGTCGGCGGAGCATCCGGGCGATCTCGTCTTCATCCAGGGACATTCCTCCCCGGGCATCTACGCGCGCGCCTACCTGGAAGGGCGTTTGAGCGAGAGCCAGCTGCAGCACTTCCGCCAGGAGGCCGGCGGCCCCGGGCAGGGCCTCTCCTCCTATCCGCATCCCTGGCTGATGCCAGATTTCTGGCAGTTCCCGACCGTCTCCATGGGCCTGGGTCCCATGATGGCGATCTTCCAGGCGCGCTTCCTGCGCTACCTGGAGCACCGCGGCCTCGCCAAGCCTTCCGACCGCAAGGTGTGGGCGTTCCTCGGCGACGGCGAGATGGACGAGCCGGAGTCCATGGGCGCGCTCACCATGCCGGTGCGCGAAGGGCTCGACAACCTCATCTTCGTCATCAACTGCAACCTGCAGCGCCTCGACGGGCCGGTGCGCGGCAACGGCAAGATCATCCAGGAGCTCGAGGCCGCCTTCCTCGGCGCCGGCTGGAACGTGATCAAGGTCCTGTGGGGCTCGCGCTGGGATCCGCTCCTCGCCCGCGACAACCAGGGCCTGCTGCGCCGTGTCATGGAGGAATGCGTCGACGGCGAGTACCAGAACTTCAAGGCCAAGGGCGGCGCCTACACCCGCGAGCACTTCTTCGGGAAGTATCCCGAGCTCAAGGCGATGGTCGCCAACATGTCGGACGAGGAGATCTGGCAGTTGAACCGCGGCGGCCACGATCCGCGCAAGGTATATGCCGCCTACGCGGCCGCCACCAGCCACAAGGGCCAACCGACCGTCATTCTCGCCAAGACCGTCAAGGGCTTCGGCCTCGGCAAGGGCGGCGAGGGGCAGATGGTCGCGCACCAGCAGAAGAAGCTGTCGGAGGACGATCTGCGCGCCTTCCGCGACCGCTTCCACATCCCGGTGTCGGACGAGGAGATCGCCAAGCTCCCCTTCCGGCAGCCGGCGGCGGACTCCGAGGAGGGCCGCTATCTGCATCAGCGGCGCAAAGCGCTGGGCGGCTATCTGCCGGCGCGCCGCAAGCAGGCGCCGCCGCTCGCGGTGCCGCCGCTCGCGGCGTTCGCCGCCGTGCTCGAGGGCACCGGCGAGCGCGAGATCTCGACGACGATGGCGTTCGTCCGCATCCTGACGACGCTGCTCAAGGACAAGCAGATCGGCAAGTTCATCGTGCCGATCGTGCCCGACGAGGCGCGGACCTTCGGCATGGAGGGACTCTTCCGCCAGATCGGCATCTACTCCTCGGTCGGCCAGCTCTACACGCCGCAGGATGCGGAGACCCTCATGTCCTATCGCGAGGACAAGAAGGGCCAGATGATCGAGGAGGGCATCAACGAGGCCGGCTCGCTCTGCTCGTGGATCGCGGCCGCCACCGCGTACAGCAACCATGCCATCAGCATGGTGCCGTTCTACATCTTCTACTCCATGTTCGGTTTCCAGCGGGTGGGGGATTTCATCTGGGCCGCGGGCGACATCCAGGCGCGCGGCTTCCTGCTCGGCGCCACCGCCGGCCGCACGACTCTGGCCGGCGAGGGCCTGCAGCACCAGGACGGGCACAGCCAGCTCGTCGCCACCACAGTGCCCAACTGCATCGCCTACGATCCTGCGTATGCGTACGAGCTCGCCGTCATCATCCAGGACGGCATGCGGCGCATGTACGTGGAGCAGGAGAACGTCTTCTACTACATCACCGTGATGAACGAGAACTACCCGCAGCCGGCCCTGCCGAAGGGCGCCGAGGCGGGGATTCTCAAGGGCGCGTACCTCCTGCGCGCCGGCGGCAAGGCAAAACTGCGCACGACGCTGCTCGGCTCGGGGACCATCCTGCGGGAATGCCTCGAGGCCGCGAACATCCTCGAGGCCGACTACGGCGTGTGCGCCGATGTGTTCTCGGTGACGAGCTTCAGCGAGCTGCGCCGCGAGGCGCTCGAGTGCGAGCGCTGGAACCTCCTGCATGCCGGCCAGCCGCCGCG
>JASHVV010000138.1 GCA_030044385.1 Gammaproteobacteria bacterium | reverse complement strand
CGAAGCGCAGCGCACCGTCGGCGAAGTCGAAATCGACGTCCGTGACCCGGAACAGGTTCTGTCCGAGCAGCCCGACTTCGCCGCCCCTGAAGTCATTGTCGCCGACGAGAAATATCGCATCGCGGGCGGAGAATCCACCCCACGAGAAGGTCTTCGCGGTGGCGATGTGCGGCAGGACCGAGCCGCCCACGCCGCTGACCCAGTACCAGGGCGGCGCATTCGTCACCGGCAGCTTGAATTGCGCCACCGCGGCGGGCGAGAGGAAATCGAAGAAGCTGCCGGTGTCGATGATGAATGGCGCCGCGACGCCGTTGATGTCGGCGGAGACGACGGCCCGCAGATTCTCTATCTTCACGGGCAGCGGCCGGGATACCAGCAGCTTGCAGCGATCGGCCGCGCCGGCGGTCGCCACGGCCGTGGCGAGCAGGAAGACAGTCCATGCGAAGCGGTGGCGCAGCAGAATAATTCCCTCGGCGAGCGCCGTTACGGCGCGAGACCCATGGCCGCAAAACGCCTGGCGATGCCGCTGTCCAGCTTCTCGGCGGCGGCGAGATCCTTCTGCCCCTGCGCCTGCTGCCCCAGGCGCAGCTCCGCCAGGCCGCGGCCGTACAGCGAAGGGGATATGTTTGGATTGATTTTTAGAGCGACGTCGTAATCGCGTACGGCACGCTGTAGACGGCCGAGCCGCAGGTAGACGAGGCCCCGGCTGTCCAAGATGGCGCTGTCCGGCGTGCTCCATGTCAGGTCGAGCGCGTGATTACAATCATTCAGCGCCTCGTTGAGATCGCGGTTGGCCGCCGCCCGAAGCCAGCAGCGGCTATTCAAGCCGGTAGCCTGGTCACCCTTGAGCGGATGGGTGTCGAGCCATTGATCGATCTGACCGAGGGCGTCCGGATAGTCGCCGAGCTTTTCGTACGCGTTGCCCAGCATCAGATGGACGCTCGCGGCCGGCGCTGCCAGTCCGCCGACCGCATCGAGATCCGATTTGATATCCGCTGCTGCTGCCGGATCGGCCTCAGGTTGGGACTGCAGCAGCAGCGCCCGTGCAAGGTGTGCATCGATGTCATCGGGTTGCAATTCTATGGCGGCGCCAAGGTCCTTTAGAGCGGATTTGAACTCTCCTTCCTGCCTGTAGATCATGCCACGGTCGTAGTAATTCCTGGCGTCGGTCGGGGCGAGCTTGCAGGCGCGTGTCAGGTCTGCAAGAGCACGGTTGAACTCGTGCATCGACGCGTAAGCCATGCCCTGACGCCTGAGCCCGTCGGCATCGGTGGGAACCTCCGACTCGGCCTGGCCATCCGCTGTCGCGGGCGCGTGGGCGCTGGCGTCGAGGGTTGCAGGGGGAGGCGCCTTTCCTGATAAGACCTGTGGCAGATTGAGGTTGAAGAGCGGGCCGCCGTTATAGGTGAAGTAGATCTTGTGCTGGCTATAGGCGACGTAGATGCGGTGAGAGAGAAAGAAATCCTCGCCCAGCATCATGTCCGGGAACTCGCTGTCGCTCGCGTACCCGACCGGGTGCTGGGGCGCCAATCTGGCGATCAGCAGATGCGTGTGCTCGACTTTCTCGCCGCCGAGCTGGAAGCTCGCTACCGGGGCGATCCATATTTCGCCCATGTTACCGCGTGTTCCCAGGGACGTCACACCGGGGCTCGTGGGAGTGATGCCGATGCGCGCGGCCGCATCCAGAGAGAGGAGTGATCGGGTCGAGCCGGTATCGAGCCAAACGCTCATGCGGCGTCCGTTGATGATCGCGGTGGCGCCCAAATGGTTATTGGTCGTCTCCATGCTCTGCAGCTCGACGGACGTGTACGGTGTGCTGACGGCCCAATAGGCGAGCGGCTGCCCATTGCAATCGATAGGCTTGAAGAAACGGACGATGCCGTTGGCTAAGTCGTATTCCACATCCGATATCTTCAGCAGATTCTGCCCGATGAGCCCCGCCGGGTCGTCCGACAGGCCGTTCACGACCAGGAACTGAGCGCTGGACGGAGGCAGCCCGAGGAACTCGAACGACTTGACGGTGGCGACCGCGGCCCTCGAGGCGCCTCCGGCGTTCTCGACGTAGATGGCGCCTCCCGATGTGACCGGGAGCTGATATCGCGTGGCGGCGCTGCGCCAGATCGTGCTGTAGAACGCGCCGGAGTCGAGTATGAACCGCACCGTGACGCCGTTGATTTTCGCCGAGACGATCGGGCGCAGGCCCTGCATCTCGACCGGGAGGACTCCGATCGTCTGCAGCGTGCAGTGGCCCGCGGCCGTCGCGGTTGACAGCGACAGCGCCGCCAAGGCCGCCATGCATCCGAGGTGACGAGTGCGCACGAGCCTTTCTCCCATCCGTTTGTAGTTGCGTTCTATCGCTCTGCCGTGCCTGCCCCTCAGCTGCCGTAGCCTACTCCAGGCGGATGGGCTTGGAAACCGGCCCGCGCCGGCGGGCTGGGAACGCCGGTGTGCAGTAAACTATCCTCGTGTCGGCGACCCCATCCGTTACGGATCAGAATCTCCATGAGCTGGCCGAGGAGATCGGCCGCGCCGCGCGCGCCGCGGGCTGGCGCATCGTGACCGCGGAGTCCTGCACGGCCGGCTGGATTGCGAAGGCGCTGACGGACGTCGCGGGAAGCTCGCAGTGGCTCGACTCCGGCTACGTTACTTACTCCGACGCCGCCAAGATGCGCGCGCTCGGAGTGTCGGCGCGGACGCTGGCCGAGCATGGGGCGGTTAGTGAGACGACCGTGCGGGAGATGGCGAACGGCGCGCTGCGCGCGAGCGGTGCCGAGATGGCGGTCGCGGTCAGCGGCATCGCGGGGCCCGATGGCGGTACGGCCGAGAAGCCCGTGGGCACTGTCTGGTTTGCCGCCGCCAGTCCCGAAAGCCGGGGGCCGGCCGCGGTGACCGAGCGGCGCCGGTTCGCCGGCGACCGGGATCAGGTGCGCCGCCAGGCCGTGGAGCACGCGCTGCGCTTGCTGTTGCGCCTGCTGCGGGCCGGCCGTGGCCGCTGAGAGGTTGCCGGGGGAGGGGGCGCCGCAAGAGTCCACCCGCCGGCTCTTCTTTGCGCTCTGGCCGGATGAGCCGATGCGCCACGCGATGGCGCAGGCGATTCGCAAGGGCGTGCGGGCACGCCGGGGGTCCGACCCCGGCTGCGGGGGCCGGCCGGTGCCACTGGCCAACCTGCACGTCACGCTGGCGTTTCTGGGTGCCACGCCGCGGCGGCGCTTGCCGGAGCTCGCCGAGATCGCGCAGGTGGTGGCGCGCGAGCATTCGGGGGAGCCTCTCGAGCTCTCCTTCGATCACCTCGAGTACTGGCGGGCGGCGCAGCTGCTGTGCGCCTCGCCGGCCACGGCGTCGGAGCCGGCCACCGCTCGGGTCGTCGCTCTGGCCGGCCGGCTGCAGGCGCGGCTCGCGGCGGGCGGATTTGCTCCTGATCTCAAGCCCTTCCGTCCACATGTGACGGTGGCACGCAAAGTCGTGCACCCCGGACCCGCGGACGAGATGCAGCCGGTGCTCTGGCGATTCACCGAGCTCGCGCTCATCGAGAGCCGCACGCTGCCCGAGGGTGCGCTATACAGTGTTGTCGAATCATATGGACTGTGTAGCCGTCGAAAGGCTGCAAATAACAGCGAAACACCCTGATTGACAGGCTTCTGCCGCCGCGGCTTTGTGGGATAATTTGATTTTCAACCCGGGTGGATCGAAAGATGGAAGAGAACCGCAAGAAGGCGCTCGCCGCCGCATTGGGCCAGATCGAGAAGCAG
>JASHVV010000137.1 GCA_030044385.1 Gammaproteobacteria bacterium | reverse complement strand
CTCCGTGAGGCCCGACTGCACGAGCGCGACATCGACGTGGGAGTGAGGCGCACTCAGGCGATCGAGATTCTGCAGCGAGCCTGCCGACGGGATGATCTTGAGTTTGATGCCGTTCTCGGCGAGGATTGCCCGGTAACGCTCGGCATAGAGCTCGAAGGAGCTGCCCTTCGGGCCCCCGCTCATGGTCAGCGTACTCGGCGGGATCGGGCGGACGAAGTGCAGCGCCAGCAGGATGGCAGCGCCGCTCGCGAGCAGAATCGGCCCCAGCGTGTGGATCAGATCCGACCATGAGATGGTGGTGATCTTCAGCGGCAGACGGAGCTTCGCGCCGTGGCGCCGGTGGGCCGGGCCCGCTTCGGGATTCGATTCCATGTCGATATGATAACCGTGTCGGAGGCCCGATGCCCCCAGCCCAGTCACACGCGCCCGCGGACCATTTCAGCCCGGACCGGGCGCGCCTCACCGATCTCAATCTCAATCTCACGAGCCTGCGGCGCGCGCTGCCGTTGCTGCACCGGCTGGCGGCCGGTGCGCACCACGGGACGATCTCCGCCTGCGCCGCGCTGCTCGCGTTCATCCCGGCTCACGCGATCGGCCTGAAAGAGAGCTTCTGGAGCGCCATCACGGCAATCTCGGTCGCGCAGACGGAGTTTCAGGCGACCCGCACGACCGCGCGCGATCAGTTCCTCGGCGCCGCCGTCGGCGGTCTCACCGGCCTCTGCACGTTCCTCGCGCTCGGGCAGAGCCTCATCGTGTACGCGGTGGCCGTCGTCCTGGCGATGTTGGCCTGCTGGGCCATGAACGTCGCCTCGGCCAGCCGGCTTGCGGGCATCACGGCCACCATCATCCTGCTCGTTCCGCACGTCGGCTCCCCCCTGAGCATGTTCGTATCGCGAATCGTCGAGGTCGGCTGGGGAGTCTGCGTCGCCGTCGCCACCGTTTGGCTGGCGGGACGGCTGCCCACGGCCCTCTAGGCGGGCTTTCGCCTGATGAGAGCCGAGCGCAGGCACTGACAGACGATCTCGTCCCGCTGGTTGATCGCCCGGTGCTGGAAGGTGACGATCCCGGCATTGGGGCGCGAGCGGCTCTCCCGCAGGCTCGTCACCTCGGTGTCCGCCCGCAGCGTGTCGCCGATGAACACCGGCTTGGGCATGACCACCTGGTCATAGCCGAGATTGGCCACCAGCGTGCCCACCGTCGTGTCACTCACGGTGAGACCGATCATCAGTGCGAAGGTGAACGTGCCGTTGACCAGTATCCGACCGAACTCGCTCGCCTTGGCCGCTTCGAGGTCGATATGCAACGGCTGGACGTTGTGCGTCAGGGTCGAGAAGAGGAGATTGTCGGTCTCCGTCACCGTTCGGCGGATCTCGTGAGCGACCCGGTCGCCCACCTTCCATTCATCGAACCAGCGGCCTGCCATTCAATCCCCCTTGGTCGATGCGCGTGCGGCGAGTCGCAGCAGCGCCCGTGCGCGGGCCAGGTGCGGCCGGTCGAGCATGACGCCCTGGTGGCCGATGGTGCCGGCGCCCGGGTTGGCGGCGAAGAGATCGACGATCTCCCGCGCCGCGCTCAGCTCCTCCGCGCTCGGCGTAAACGCTTCGTTGATCACGTCCACCTGCGCCGGGTGAATGGCGAGCATGCCGCGAAAGCCGGCGCGCCGCGCCTGCTGCGCGCGCCGCCTGAGGCCGGCCTCGTCGCGGAAATCGCCATGAATGGTCTCGATCGGCGCAACACCGGCCGCCGCCGCGCCGAGCAGGCAGAAACTGCGCGCCAACTCATACGTGAAGGCGTAACTGCCGTCCGCATTGCGATTGTCGGCCGCGCCCACCGCATCGGCCAGATCTTCCGCTCCCCATGTCATGGCAACCAGTCGCGGCGCGCCCGCGTAGGTCCCGGTGGTGAACATGGCTTCCGCGGTTTCCGTCACGAGCGCGATCACGCGCGTGGCCCCCTGCGCCATTCCCGCGGCGGCTTCCAGGCCGGACAGGCAGCGATCCAGCCGCTCGACGTCGGCGCGCCCCCGGGACTTCGGCAGCATGATGCCGCCGGGACGGCCCGGCACCACCGCCGCGAGGTCCTCGAGGGCGTGCGGTCCCTGCAGCGGGTTGATGCGAACCCAGAGCCGCGAGCGGTCCGGCGGCTGGGCGGCGAGAAACGCGGCGATCCGGCGTCTGGCCTCGGGCTTCTCCGCCTCGGCCACCGCGTCCTCCAGGTCGAAGAGCACGATGTCGGCGGCGCCCGCGGCCGCCTTTTCCATCTTGCGCTCGCTGTCGCCGGGCGCGAAGAGCCACGAGCGGGCGTTGCAGCCGTCCGGAGTATCGGTCATGGCTGCGAATATTACTTCGAGCCGGTCAGGTGCCGGTACTGCGTTTCGCTCAGCGGCACCACGCTCAAGCGTCCCTGGCGCACGAGCGGGGAATCGGCAAACAGCCTGGTGGCCTTGATCTCGGCGAGCGACACCGCCCTGGGCAGCGCCTTGCCGGCCTTGATTCTGACTCCGGGGTCCTTTGCGTCGGCCTCGCGCAGGGAGACCACCCTCGCCGTTCCCACCGCGCTCTTCGCATCGCCCGTCTCGTAGATGACCAGCAGGTCACCGGGATGCATGCCGCGCAGATTCCGCAGCGCGGCCGGGTTCGACACTCCGTCCCAGGTTGTCTCCCCGTCGCGCGACAGATCGGCGAACGAATAGTCGGACGGCTCCGTCTTCAGAAGGTAATGAGCGGTCACCTGACCTCCTCTCGGGTCTATGATCGCCCTTCGGCAAGCCGGCGCGCAACCGTCACCGGAGGATCAGATATGCATCATTCCCGCCTGTGCGCTCTCCTGATCGACTGCAACACCGCGGACCTGGAGCCGGCGGGCCGGTTCTGGGCCGAGGCACTCGGCCGGCCGGTGGACCCGGACCATCCGGGCAGTCGCGGCAGCTACCTCATGCTGCGGACACCGCCCGACGAGCCCATCGTGCAAATCCAGCGTGTGACTCACGCAAGCCGCGTCCACATCGATATCGAGACCGACGATATTCCCGCCGAAGTGGCCCGCCTCGAGAAGCTGGGCGCGAAGGTCGTGGATCGCCTGCAGCGATGGGTGGTGATGCAGGCGCCCACGGGCCAGCGCTTCTGCGTGGTACGGATCCAGCGGCCGGGCTTCCCGAAGAATGCCAACCGCTGGGACTGACGGGGCTCTTACGAGCCGAGAAGAACGATCTCGCCACCGTGGCGGCGGGCCGCGCCGCAGCGCCCCGCGGCGGCGCCGGAGCAATGTCCGTGCGACAGATCGGCGGTGCCGTAGAGGGTCACGTAGCGCGTGACCGCCCACGATGGCGGGGTCACCGCGAATCTTGCGGTGGCAGCTTCGTTCGGCGCCAACTTCCGCCCCCCGCGATCGAGCGGCACCACGCGCCACCCGGCCGGCGCCCGCAGGCTCAAGCGCACCGCCTGCAATGTCTCGTTGCCGCCGGCACTGAGCGAGACGCGGACCACGGCCCTGGCTCCAGGCCGAAAGATCTTCGGCGCGGAGACCGTCACCTGCCGGGCGCCGATCGAACGGCTCATGTCGTAGCGGGCGGTCAGCGGCAGATTGGCGAGCGCCGAGGAGTCCCCCACGTACACCCGGTAGATCCCCGCGGTCTCGGTCCAGCCGCCATGGCCCCACCACCATTCCTCGCGCGGCGTGATGGTGAAGCGGACCACTTGCGATTGGCCGGGCTCCAGCGTGACGCGCTGGAAGCCAACCAGCACGCGCGGCGGCTCACCGGTCGCGGCAGGCTTGCCGAGATAAAGCTGAACGACATCGGTGCCCGCCACGTGCCCGTCATTGGTCACGCGCGCGCTCACCCGGATCGGGGTCACCCCGTCGACGTCATGCCCGCTCAGATGCAGGTCGCCGTAACGGAAATGCGTGTAGGAGAGTCCGAAGCCGAAGGGGAACAGCGGCTCGATGTGCTTCGCGTCGTACCAGCGATAGCCCACCAGGAGCCCTTCCGAGTAATGGACCTTGCCGTTGACGCCTGGAAAGCGATCCGGACTCGCCGCCGGGACGTCGCTGCCTCTCGCGGGAAAGGTCACCGGCAGATGACCGCTCGGATCGACTCGGCCGAACAACACGTTGGCGAGCGCCGTGCCGTCGGTCTGGCCCGGATACCAGGTGTCGAGGATGGCGGATACCCGATCGACCCAGGGCATGACGACGGGCGCGCCGGCCTGAACCACGACCACGGTATGGGGATTGGCCTTCGCCACCGCGCTCACCAGCGCCTCCTGCGCGGAAGGCAGACGCAGGTCGGGCCGGTCGGTGCCCTCGCTCTCGGTGTCATCCGCCACCACGACCACCACCACCTTCGCGGATTTCGCGGCCCTGACGGCTCGCTGGATGTCCGCGCGCACGGTCGTCGGCAACGCCCACGCGAGCTTGTTGACCGGTTCCGGTCCCGTCAACGTCAGCACGTAAGTCCGGCCTTGGTCGAGATGAATCGCCGCCGAATAGGTTGCAGCCGGGGGTGTCCCGGGATCGTCGATCAGCGTCCTGCCGTCGATGGCGAGAGTCGCGGACGTGTAGCAACCGCAGTCATTGGTCAGGCCGATGATGTAGGTACCGGTCTGCGGCGGCGTCAAAGTCGCGGTATGCGACTGGCGCGCCGACAAATCCGCAGCCGGGATCGGCGTAAGTTGAGAATCGGTCGGCAGGCCCTGTGCGTAAGTAACAGTGGAAGCGCCGGCTGCCGCTTCGATGCCCGCGAGCGGCGTTACCGTCGCGGAGGAGATGACACTGGCGCTGCCGCCGCCCCCGTACGTCACCTGTTCCGACGCCGCCGGACCGATGACCGCGATAGCGGTGGAGGTGGACAGCGGCAGCAGATGACCGTCGTTCTTGAGCAGAACGGTACCGTTCTCGGCAACTCGGGTCGACAGGTCCTGATGCGCCGGCGTCGTCACTACCGCGTCGATCGAGCCGGACGGCGGATGCTGGAAGAAGTGGAAGCGGAACAGCTGGTAGAGGATCGGCTCGACCATCGTATTCAGCGCCGCGCGCGAGATCTCGCCCTGGCTCACCGCCTGCTGCAGCGGGGCACCGAAGAAATGGTCGAACGGCTGCTCCATGTTCAACCCGGCCTTGGCCGCCGACATGTCATGAACGGCGCCATAATCCGACGCGACGAACCCGTCGAAGTCCCACTCGCCGCGCAGCACATCGGTGAGCAGCTGATGGCTCTCGCAGGCGTAGTAGCCGTTGATCGTCGCATAGGAGCACATGATCGAGCCGACCTTCGCTTCCAGGACCGCGGCGCGGAAGGCCGGCAGATAAAGCTCCTGCAACGCGCGCTGGGAGACGATGACGTCGTCCTGGGGCGTGTTCCGGTTGGTCTCCTGGTTGTAAGCCGCGAAATGCTTGACCTGCGCAATGATGCCCGTGCTCTGGATGCCGCGTATCTCGGCAACCCCGAGATCCGCCGTCAGTTGCGGATCCTCCGAGAAGCTCTCGAACTCGCGGCCCCAGCGCGGATCGCGGTCGATGTTCACGGTCGGCCCAAAGTCCACGGCGGATCCCTTGGCGGCCTGCTCGGCACCGATGACCCGCCCGTATTCATAGGCGAGCTTCCGCGAGAAGGTTGCGGCAAGCGCCGCAGCCGACGGCAGGTTGGTGACGCCGGTCACCCCGTCTGCGACACCACTCGGTCCGTCCTCGAAACCCAGCGGCGGCAGGCATAGCGCCCGGTTCCCTGGCATGTTCCCGACATACGGATGGGTCATGCCGTCGGCTCCGACGATCTTGACCACGTCGCTGACGGTCATCTTGTGCATGACCATCGCGACGCGCCTTGCGACCGACAGATGCGGATTGAGCCAGGGGCAGTCCGCATTCGCGATGCCGCAGGCGGCCAGGCCGAGCCCCGCGAGGCCGATCGCCGCAAACGCCAGCGACCTGGCTCCATCGGAACGTTTTGTCATTGTAGGCGACATATCCGCAATGCCCTCCTGATGCCCGCCGCTTCAGGTCAGAAACTCTACCATGGCTTTCGTCACCGCTGCCGGCTGCTCGAGAGTCGAGAGGTGACCGGAATCGCGGATGATGGCCAGGCGCGCGTCGCGTATCCCGTTCGCGATTTCCTCGGCACGCTCGGGCGGCGTCGCCACATCGCCGTCGCCGACGATCACCAGCGTCGGACAGCGCACCGCGCTCAGTCCCGGCCGCGAGTCCGGCCGCCCGATGATGGCCGTCTCCTGATGCACGAACCCGTCGGCGCCAACCTCTTGCACCATCGCCCGCCAGATGCGGCGCAACGACTCATCGCCCCAGCGACGCGCGTGCACCAGCCTCGGAAAGAGCATGTCCGCGACTTCGGCCAGCCGCCCGCCGCGTACGCTCTCGATCTGCGAGCGCCGCTGCTCGCTCTGCTCCGGCGTGTCCGCACGCGCGCTGGTGTCGAGCAGCACCAGCCTCGCGACCCTCTGTGGGGCCTGACGCAGGATCTCGAAGCAGACGTAGCCACCCATCGACAGCCCCGCGAGCGCAAATCGCGGCGGCGCGCTCGCGAGAATGCGTCCCGCAATGGCGCCCATGCTGTCGTCCCGCGCATGCTCCGCAAGCGTCACCGGACCGATGCGCCAGAGCTCCGGAATCTGCTCCGCATACAGGCGGGGCGAGGCCAGCAGGCCGGGAATCAGGACGACGGGCAGCGAATGCGATTCGGTCATGGTGCGCTTTTTGTGAGGCGAAGGCGCATTCTACCCATGGCGGGCACGGTAAGATGACGGCCATGGAGTCATCGCGTCTGCACCGCAAGCTCACCCCCTTCGACGCGCTCCTTCTCACGCTCTCCTGTCTGTCGCCGGTCTTTTCCGTATACGGCCCCGGCTCCGACGTCCTGCAGCATACGGGCACCGGCGCCGGGATGTTGTTCCTCATCGCCATCGGCGCCGCGGCAATCTGGGCGATGGTGTACGCGGAGCTCGGCTCCGCCTACCCCTATGCGGGCGGCGACTACGTGGGCGTCGGCTCCATCCTGGGTTCCGCCGCCGGCTTTGCCAGCCTCGCGCTCTGGGCCCTGGTGATCCTGCCGATCAACGCCTTCCTCGCCGATATGGTCGCGGTCTATCTTGCGGAAGTGGTCCCGGTACAGCCGATCGTCGTGACCTATGTGGCCCTCTTCCTGGGCGTCGCTGCCGCTCTGCTCGCCGTGCGCGCCGGTGCGATGCTCACGGGCGTGTTCCTCGCCGTCTCGCTCCTGACCGTGCTCGCGCTCATGGTGGCGGGTCTCTGGCACCCGGCCGGCCACTTCATCGCCGTGCTCACGCATCCGCGCATTCCGGACGCGCGCGGCCGCTGGCTGCCGGTGGCGACGGGCGCATTGGCGATGGGCGCCGTGAATGCCGCCTTCGCCACGGCAGGCGGCAACCAGGCGATTGCCTTCGGCGAGGAGCTGATCGATCCCCATCGCAACACGGGCCGTGTCATTCTCGTGGCCTGTCTCACCGGGGCGCTCGCGATCGCTCTGCCGGTCGTGGCGGTCGCCTGGAACGCCAGTGCCCATCCCGAGATCTTCCGCGGGACGGCGCCGCTCACCGCGTTCGTGACCTCGATCGCGGGTCCGACAGCCGGCAAGGCGCTCAGCGCCGTGGTGGCCCTGGCCGTATTCAACGCGCTCATTGCCCAGCTGCTGTTCGCCTCCCGGCTGCTCTTCAGCTTTGCGCGCGACGGCGTCTTCCCCGCGCGGGTCAGTGCCGCCCTGGGAAGGGTCGACCCCGCCTCCGGGGTCCCCCGCGCCGCCACGATCGTGATCGCCGTGGGCTCGGCCCTCTGTTGTTTCATCTCCCCCCACGTTCTGTTGGTCTTCATGTCGGGCCTGATCGTCTACGCGCTCGCGCTGGTCAGCGTCGCCGTGCTGGTCGGACGCGTGCGCGGTCAGACCGGCGCGCCCGGCTTCTGGCGCTCCCCCTTCTATCCGCTGATGCCGCTGCTCGGCCTCGCGCTGGCTTTCGCCTTCGCCGCCGCCGACTGGAACGATCCTGACGCCGGGCGCCCGAGCCTGCTGCTTCTCGGCGCCCTGCTCGTCGCGGCCGTTGGCTGGTACCATTTCGTCCTCCGACGGCGTCCGGGCGGGTGGGCGCCTCGGGTGGAGCATTCGCAGCCCGCTCCGGAGAGTTGAAATGGCGAGCCGTCCACCGTTACCGCCGTTCACTGCCGAGACGGCAGCCCAGAAAGCCCGCTCGGCCGGCGTCCCGACGGCCACCCGGGCCTGACCGACCTCGGCCTCTGAGCACAGCAGCGGGTCCGAACCATCCGGCCCTGCGCATCACGGACCGCAATGGAAGACGACCCAGTCATAGTGGCACGCGGGCTGCGCAAATCCTACGGGCGCAGGCGGGTGCTCGACCAGCTCGATCTCACGATCCGCGCCGGCGCGGCGATCGGCCTGCTGGGCGCCAACGGCGCGGGAAAGACGACGCTGCTGAAGGCGCTTCTCGGACTGATCCCGGTCGAGAGCGGTCGGGTCAGTTTACTCGACCAACCCTCCTCCGCCCTGCCGCCCGCGGTGCGGCAGCGGCTCGCCTATGTCCCGCAAGCGCCCGCGCAATTTTCCTGGCTGACCGGTCGCGCCATGCTCCGCTACGTCAGCCGGTTCTATCCGACTTTCGATTGGGAGTATGTGCAGGCGCTGAGCGCCCGTTGGAAACTCACCCTCCGCACGCCGATCGGCGCCCTCTCTCCCGGCCAGCAGCAGCGCCTGTCGATCGTTCGCGCCCTCGCCAGCCGCCCCGAGGTGCTGATACTGGACGAGCCGATCGCGAGTCTCGACCCGGCAACACGGATCGCGGTGATCGACGAGTTGATCGGCGAGCGGGCCAGGCGTCCCCTGACCCTGATCTTCTCGTCTCATCTGATCGGCGATCTCGAGCGGCTGTGCAGCCATCTCGCGGTGCTGTCCGCGGGGCGGATCGCCGTCCTCGAAGAAGTGCAATGGTTCAGGGGCCTGGTCCGGGCCCGGCTCGAGGCCGACGAACGGCTGCTGGCGGACGTGCTGGTGCCCTCGGCCGCGATGACGCGTAAAAGTGGCGAAGGCCGGCGCGTCGTTCTCCTGCAGCAGGCCATCGCGGATCGGTTGCGGGCCACATTGCCCGCCGCCGTCGACATCACCATCGATCGGCCGGATCTCGAGTCTGCGGCGTCGGAGTGGATGTCATGAAGACCTGGCTCACCCTGTGGGGTCTTCTTTTGCGCCGCCCCATCGTCGCCCTTCTCCTGGGCGCCGTTTATCTCACCACCGCGCTGCTGCTCGAGGTCACGGCGCCTGACAGACGGGGTGAGCTGGTCGCCGTGATGAGCGCCTTCGTGGCTGGAGGCCTGACTGCAGTCCTGTCGGAGCGGATCGGGCGCCATTCCCTCGCGGCCGGCTCCCTCGGCATCCCGGGACATGTGCGGCTCATGCGTCAGACCCAGGCTCTGTTCCTGATCCTCTTTGTCGCGGCGCCGGGCCTCTTCGCCTGTGAGCTCGGAATGCCTCCGCTCACGACAGCCGCGGCTCTCCTCGTGGGTACCGCGGTCGGGATCGCTCTATCGGTATACGGTCTCTGGTGGATCATGCTCGTGCCGGCTCTCGGCCGCTTCGACACGCACACCGATTGGCTGAGCCTGCCCATCACCCAGGCAGCCGGCGTCGCCGCGAGCGGCTGGTTCATCTGGCGTTGGTTCGACCTCCCGCAGCGGCTGGAACGGACCGGACAGGCGGGTCCGCTCCAGCTCGCGGACGCCCGTCACGAGCGGACCTTACGCCACTCAGAGCCGACGGGACGCGGCGAGTCCGTCCCGGAGGGCCTGATTTCCACTGCCGTCTCCGCCATCGAAGCCGAAAGCGCGCTTCCGGCGGTGCTGGCGATGGGGCTGGGGTACTCGCTCCGGACCGATTGGCGCCTCACTGCCTATGGCGCTGCGGCGGGTGTGGCCGCCCTCGCAGGTTGGCACGTGCTCCGGGGACAGCAGCCGGATGTCATGGCGTACGTGACCGTGTCTGCAATTTGCTGCGTAAGCGTGATCGCTCGGCTGCAGAGCATCCTGCAGCGTTGGATGAGAACGTCGACCGAGCAGGCGATTCTCCGGATCGCTCCGCTCTGGCCCGCTCCCTCACCTGTGAAGCGCGCGATCCTCCAGAGCACCTTGGTCGTTCAACGGGGAGCGATGACCGGTTGGATCGCAATCACGTTGTCCGGCTGGGCCCTCAACCTCGTAACCGCTGCCGACGTCTTCCGCGCGGCGCTCGCGCTTGCCGGCACTTCCCTGGCATTCAGCGGCTCCATGTGGGCAACCCTGGCGCGCCGCCAGGTGCGCGAATGGAATGCCGCCACCGTGATCATCGTGGTGACGGTGAGCTCCGGCGCCCTGGTTTCAGCCTTCGGCCCCCGGTCCATCGCCCTTCACCTGGCGCTCGGCCTGTCCCTCATGGTCACCGCACCCGCGGCCGCCCTCGCCTGGTACCTCCTGGCTCCCTCGAGAGTACCCCTCAGCGTGGACCCGCGCGCGTTGCAGCCTTCAGGCCGTAGCCCGTAGACCGTTGGTCGTGAATCTGACAGCCTGTGATACCCGAGGACGAGAACGATGAAAGCCGACGAGCCCCAGGCACCGCAATTCGCCACCGCCGAGTACGCGCCCGAGAGCTCGAGGATGACCTGCGCCGCGTGCCGGCAGCCGATCGGTGGCTCTTATTTCAAGATCAGGGGCTCACCGGTCTGCGCGGGCTGCACGGACACGATCCGAGCGAAAATGCCCAAGGACTCGCACGGGGCATTCGTTCGCGCCGTCGTGTTCGGGATCGGGGGCGCTTTGATCGGACTTGCCCTGTATGTCGCGTTCGCAGTGGCTACCGGTCTCATCATCGGCTGGGTATCGCTGGCGGTGGGATGGATCGTCGGCAAGGCGATGCGGGCGGGGTCGGGCGGCGCCGGCGGACGGCGGTACCAGGTAGTGGCCGTGCTGCTCACGTATCTCGCCGTTGCGATGTCAGCGGTACCGATTGCCCTTTACGGACGGATTCACCAACTCCGCATGAGCGGCGCCCTCCTCGGCAGGCTGGCATGGCTCGGCATTGCGTCACCGATTCTCGAGCTTCGGGATACGGTGTCCGGCCTCATCGGGCTCGTCATTCTCTTCGTGGGCATTCGCTTCGCCTGGCGATTCACGGCCGGCCAGACGTTGCAGGTGTCCGGGCCCTTTACCGCGCAGTCCGCGGGTGCCGCGTAAGGCGGAGAGGACTTGGCTGTCGCGCCTGAGGCGTGTCGGAGCTGCGGCGCACCGCTTGCGCCCGGCAGTCTGGCATGCACCGAATGTCATGCGCTGACGCACGCTCCCAGACTCGAGGAGCTGGCGGCCAGTGCGCGCGGGCACGAGGAGAGTCGGGAGCTCGCCGCGGCGCGGTCGGACTGGCAGGCCGCACTGGATCTGCTGCCCGACGAATCCTCGCAGGCCGCATGGGTGCGCGCCAAGCTGGCCGAGCTGGCGCGGGCCGGCGCCAAACCGGCGAAGAGCGATCCACCCGCATGGACGCGCAAGTTGGGACCGCTGGCCCCCGTCGCCGTGCTCCTCGTCAAGGGCAAGCTCTTCCTCTCGCTGCTCAAGCTGCCTTTCCTGCTGAGCTTCGCCAGTTTCGCAGCGCTTTACTGGGCGTTGTACGGGCTCGACTTCGGCGTCGGAATCGCCGTGCTCATTCTCGTGCACGAGGCGGGGCACTTCATCGAGGTGAGAAGGCGCGGCTTGAAGGCCGATCTTCCGATGTTCATTCCCGGTTTCGGCGCCTTCGTACGCTGGACCGCCGCGGGCGTGACCCCACAAGCGCGCGCACTCGTGAGTCTCGCCGGACCGCTCGCCGGAGCCGCCGGCGCGGCTTTCTGTGCCTGGATCGGGCAACAGACCCACGAGCACGTGTGGCTCGCGCTGGCGAGCTTCTCGGCATTCATCAATGTCATGAACCTGATTCCGGTCTGGCAGCTCGACGGCGGACAGGCGATCACGGCCATCGACCGTATCGGCCGCATCGCCATCGCCCTGGCTGCCGTGCTGCTGGCCGCCTGGCTCTCGCAACCGATGCTGCTGCTGGTGGCCGGCGGCGCCGTATATCGCGCGTTCGACAAGCCGGTCCAAGCACTGGGGCCATCCGGCCATGGAATAACCGCCTACTTCATCATCCTGGTAGCGGCGCTGGGCTATCTGTCCTCCCTGGCCCCGCTCGGCGCTCCTGCGCGCTGATACGAACCGCTTGCCGCGTCGCCCGCCCCATGGTACCTTTTCTTGAAAAGGTAGCTTGTCACTTCAATGAGCGAGGACCCAAAACTCGGGGCACTGCGCAAGGGATTCCTGGAATTCCTGGTTCTGCGGATCATCAGCGGCTCGACCGTGTATGCCGCTGACATTCTCAAGAAACTGGGGGCGACGGACTTCGCCACGCAGGAAGGCACGCTGTATCCCCTCCTGAGCCGCCTGCGGCGCGAGGGGCTGCTCGACTACCAGTGGCAGGAATCCGAAGCCGGTCCGCCGCGCAAGTACTACCGCCTCACGACGGCCGGCCAGCAACAACTGGCCGAGTTTGCCGCCTACTGGGCGCGGCTCAAGCAAACAATCGACTCTATCGGGAGCTGATCCATGCGACCGGTCATATCGGTGAGCCTCAACGGGCGTGCCTATCAGCTCGAGGACGACGCGCACGCGGCGTTGGCCCGTTATCTGGACTCGGCGGCAAGAGCCCTCGCGGGCAATCCGGACCAGGCGGAGATCCTCGCCGACCTCGAGCAGGCGATCGCGGACAAGTGCGCGCGCTTCCTGAATCCGCACAAGACCGTCGTGGTCCGTGGCGAGATGGAGCAGGTGATCGGCGAAATGGGTCCCGTCGACCCGGGCGCGGCAAGCGATACCCGGGAGAGCGGCGTACCTCCTGACGCGCACGCCCGAGGCGGCGCCGCGGCGGGCGCCGGCAGCACCGCCGCCGGAGAGACCGGCCCGGCGGCCCCGAAGCGCCTCTACCAGATCAGCGACGGCGCATTGATCAGCGGAGTGTGCAAGGGCATTGCCGTCTACCTGGACATCGACGTGACGCTGGTCCGCCTCCTCTTCGTCATAGCCGCCGTGATCACCGGCGGGCTCGCAGCGCTCGTCTACATCATCATGATGTTCATCGTGCCGTACGCCAACACGCTGGAAGAGCAGGCCGCGGCAAGAGGCTTGCCGTTCAATGCGCGGGTGCTGGTGGAGCAGGCGAAACTCAAGGCGGCGCAACTGGCCGATGCAGCCGCGCAGGCGGCGATGCACAACCACTCGAGCAAGGCATACGCACAGTGGCAGGCGGAATGGCGCAAGGCGCGGGCTCAATGGCGTCTGGAGCGGCGCAAAACCCGCGCCCAGTGGCGCTCTTATCGGTGGGCGGGCTTCCCGCCGGGCTCCGTCCCGCCGGCATCACCGCCGCCCCTGCCGCCTCTGGCGCACTTCATCTCCAGCCTGATATGGGCCGCGCTCGGTCTCCTGGCCGCGCTGGTGACAGTCGGTTGGCTGTTCGCCCTCTTCTCACTGATCACGACGGGCGCGGTGTTCGGCTGGATGCCGCTGCACGTCCCGCTCTGGGCAGCCGTCATCGGTCTGCTGCTGGTCTATCAGGCGGTGGTGTGGCCGCTGCGAGCGGTCCGCCATGGTCTCGTGCCGCGCTCCTATGGCTACCTCTATCCCTGGCATGTCTTCTGGGACGGGCTCGTGGGTTTGATTCTGTTCGCGTTCATCGTGTGGTACTTCGTCCATCACGGTCACGATCTGCAACAGTCATTCAACTCGGTGCAACAGAACGTGCGGCCTGCCTGGCACCAGTTCCTGCTCGCCTGGCAGACTCTGGTTCACGGCGCCACGCATTGAGGGCGTGCGCGCCGTCCGATTACGACCCGGCCTGGGCTTGCCGCTGTTCGGCGCGCTGCATCCGCAGGTAGTCGACTGGCTGAATGGTCAGGATCTCACAAGTGCGGCCCTGCGCGAACACATGGTCCGCGTGCGCAATCACCGTCTCCTCCGAAGAGCTGATGCCGATGCGGCCGGCCAGCATCAGGTTGGGACACGGCTGGGCGACCGTGATGAGGTAAGCCTGGTTGATGTCGGCCCACGCGACGAGCTGATCGGTCCAGATTGCCCGCGTGCTGCGATTGGGAGTCACCCAGGTGAACTGGCTCACCGGCGCGCCGGCGTAGGCATTGAACTGGGTGTGCTCGGCGGCGTCCTGCTGCTGCAGCGCTTGAATCCCGGAGCAGGACGCAAGCAGCGCGGCCGCAGCGAACAGCCCCATGATGCGGAATGACGCCGAGTATCTCATTGCCATCTCCTTCGTGCACACCGGGCACGGCCCGATTTTAACTCTTTGAATTGGTTAACCTCAAATCTGCGGCAACAGGACTGGAGACTGACGTATGCTGCAGGCGCCGATAGGAGCCGAGCATGCAGCTACTCTCTTTCCTCCATGGCGAGGCGCAGGGGCAGTCCTGGATCCAGTTCGGGGAGCTCTCCCTGGCCTTGATTCTGTCCACGCTCATCGGACTGGAACGGGAATTCCGGGCGAAGAGCGCGGGGCTGCGTACTCATACCCTGGTCGGCGTCGCCGCCGCCCTCATCATGCTGGTCTCCAAGTACGGGTTCGGCGACGTCATCGCCAGGTATGAAATCGTCCTGGACCCGTCCCGCGTCGCGGCGCAGATCGTCTCCGGGATCGGGTTCATCGGCGGCGGGCTGATCTTCATACAGCGCGATGTGGTGCGGGGGCTCACCACGGCTGCGATCATCTGGCTGACGGCAGCCGTGGGGATGGCCTGCGGCGCAGGCCTGCCGCTGCTGGCGCTCTTCGTGACGGCCGCGCACTTCCTGGTCGTCTACGGCTACGCGCAATGCGAGAAGCACATTCTGTCGGAGCACGCCGAGCTGCAGGTGCAGTACACGCCCGGCAAGGGCGCGGTCGAGAAGGTCATGCAGATGTGCACCGGGTCCGGGTACATCATCCAGGAGCTCGCCGTCGGGCGGGCCGAAGCGACCGCCGAGGGCGAGACCCGGGCGATCCGGTTCCGTGTCAGCGGTCGCCGCGGCGTGCAAGCCCTGCTGGTCGCGATAGCCGACATCAAGGGTGTCGTGACTGCAGGGCTCTCTCCGGCACAGCCCGGAAAGGAGTGAGAATGGCTACGACAAATGGGACCGGGCGGATTTCGCCCGATCACCTCTGGCGCTGACCTGCGCCTGCAATGTGCTCGACCGCGCCGGCAAATCGCCCCGGGACCTCCGCCGCCGTGGAAACCGAAAAGTGCAAGGGCTGCACCAGGCCATCCGACAGTCGATAGATCCACGCATGAATCTCGAGCGGCTGCCCCCGTTTCCACGCGTCCTGGACGATTGTCGTGCGGCAGACGTTGTGCGCCTGCTCGAGGACATTCAACTCACAGAGCCGGTCGGCCCGCCACACCGGATCGCCCTCGCGGGCGAGTATGCCGTGGCGCAGCTCGGCAACATCCTGGATGTGCCGCAGCCAGTTCTCGATGAGCCCGAGCGCCCCCCCTTGAAGCGCCGCCGCGATGCCGCCGCAACCATAGTGACCGCACACGATCACATGCTCGACCCGCAGCACCTCGACGGCATACTGCAGCACCGAGAGGCAGTTGAGGTCGGTGTGCACCACGAGATTCGCGACGTTGCGGTGCACGAAGACCTCGCCCGGCTGCAGCCCTATGATCTGGTTCGCCGGCACGCGGCTGTCGGCACAGCCGATCCACAGATACTTCGGCGCCTGCTGCGCGGCCAGCCGCCGGAAAAACTCCGAATCCGCGCTGACCTCCCCTTCGGCCCAGCGGCGGTTATTCTGGATCAGATCCTCGACCGACATATCAGCGGGTCATCACAAGAGGAGTCGAACGCCGGCCCGAGGCGCTCAGCTGCGCGCGAATGCGGTCGCGATCATCGACGCAGAGAGCCTGGGCTTCCTCCATCTGGTGCAGCAGCGCCCGCGCATAGCCGGTCTCGTGACCACCGCGCTCGAGCTTCTCGAGCAGCGCGCGCTCTCGATCGAGACGGCGCTCTCCCTGCCTCACGCATCGCTCTGCGTGGACAAGAAGGCGCAGCGTTGTAATTCGGTTCATCGCGGACACTCCCCCAGGCGACCGTGCCACGGCCGCTAGCCGCGCGATGATAAATCGCAATGGTCCATGGGCTCCAGCTCTGCATGGTATTGACAGCCGCCCGCCGCCACCCTAATTTGTGTGCGCCAGCGGTGCCAGCCATCGAAGATGGTTGGCTCAATAGGGAATCCGGTGCGTCCTCGGCGGACCATTCCGGAGCTGCCCCGCAGCGGTAATTGGGAGCGACCGGCGCCATTGCACTGAATCCTGCTGAGGATTTGGGAAGCGGCGCCCAGTAGATCGAGGCTCGGCCGGAGCCTCCCGCCCATGAGCCCGAAGACCTGCCGCAGCCATCGTGTCGTTAAAGATGCGATGTACGGTCTCAGGGCTCTCGTGGGAGGAGCGACCGGAATCGTGCGGGTCATTCCGACCACGCGCGTATTCCTGTCATCTCATCGCCGGAATCCCCTGGATGCTCACTCGTCAAAGGAGATTCCGTGCCCGTCCAGGCGATCAATCTCGGTTTTCCCCGCATCGGCATCCAGCGCGAGCTCAAGAGCGCCACCGAAGGCTACTGGAAAGGAGCGTTGCCCCGCGAGCAGCTGCTGGGGACGGCACGCGATCTGCGCCTCAGGCATTGGGCGTTGCAGCGCGACGCGGGTATCGACGTCATACCCTGCAACGACTTTTCGCTTTACGACCAGGTCCTCGACATGGCGTGCCTCCTGGGCTGCGTCCCCGCGCGCTTCGATCGGGACACCGAGTTGGTCGACCTGGACACCTACTTCGCGCTGGCTCGCGGCTCGAATCGCGCGCACGCCATGGAGATGACGAAGTGGTTCGATACCAACTACCACTATCTGGTGCCGGAATTCGAGCGCGGACAGCAACTCCGTATCGCCAGCTCCAAGGTGTTCGATGAGTGTGCGCAAGCGCGCGCGGCCGGTCTGCAGGCGGCTCCGGTGCTGATAGGTCCCATCACCTTTGCGCTCCTCGGCAAGGCGAAATACGAGCCCTTCCGGCCCGCCCAGATCATTGAAGCGTTGCTGCCCGTGTACGCGGACATCCTCAAGAGGCTGGAGCCGCTCGCGGCCACAGTGCAGATCGATGAGCCGTGCCTCGGGACCGATCTCAGCCCCGAAATCGCCAGCCGGTTCGTGCCGGTCTACGACCGGCTCGCAAAGGCTGCGCCCAACGTCAGGATCCGCCTGGCGACCTACTTCAATGACCTCGCGGAGAACATGGGCCTGGCCTTCAATCTGGCGGTCGAGTCGGTTCATATCGACCTGGCACGTGCGCCGGGTCAGCTCGAAGAGGCCTTGAGGCAAGCCTCGAAGACGGGCAAGAGCCTCGTCCTCGGCCTCGTCGATGGACGCAATGTCTGGCGCAACGATCTCAGCGCATCGCTCGCCACCCTGGAATGGGCCGTGGACCGGCTCGGGGCCGACCGGGTTGCCGTGGCTCCCTCGTGCTCGTTGCTTCACGTTCCCGTCGACGTGAATGTCGAGACACGCATGGATGCGGAGATCCGCAACTGGATGGCCTTTGCCCAGCAGAAGCTCGAGGAGATCGCGACTCTCAAGCGCGGCGTCAACGAAGGCCGGAAGTCCGTCGCGTCCGCGCTCGAGGCGAGTGACGAGATCATTGCCATCCGCAGACGCTCGCCACGGACTCACGATGCGAAGGTCCGCTCACGCGCCGCAGCCGTCACGTCCACCGCGCTCGAACGCCATGCGCCCTTCTCGCAGCGCCAGGCGTCACAGGCCACCGTCTTCAAGCTTCCTCCGTTCCCGACGACGACGATCGGCTCCTTCCCGCAGACCGCGGAGATTCGCGCCGCACGGGCAGCGCACAAGGCCGGAACTTTGGACACGGCGGCGTACACGAGCACGATGCGGCGCGAGATCGATGCCGTGGTGCGCTTCCAGGAACGCATCGGACTCGACGTGCTCGTTCATGGAGAGGCCGAGCGCAACGACATGGTGGAGTATTTCGGGGAGCAGCTGCAGGGGTTTGCATTCACACGGAACGGCTGGGTGCAGTCCTATGGCTCGCGCTGCGTAAAACCCCCAATCCTCTTCGGCGATGTCTCGCGACCGAAAGCGATGACGGTCGAATGGTCGCAGTATGCGCAGTCGATCACTTCTCGGGTCGTCAAGGGCATGCTCACGGGGCCCGTCACGATCCTTCAATGGTCGTTCGTACGTGACGACCAGCCCCGCTCGGAAACCTGCCGGCAGATCGCGCTCGCCATCCGTGACGAGGTCCTCGATCTCGAGCGGGCCGGAATCCACATCATCCAGATCGATGAGCCGGCGATACGCGAGGGCCTGCCGCTGCGCCGCTCGGAATGGAGACCTTACCTTCGCTGGGCCGTGGATTGCTTCAGGCTCGCCTCTTCGGGGGTGGCGGACAGTACTCAGATCCACACCCACATGTGTTACTCCGAGTTCAACGACATCATCGAGTCGGTGGCCGAGATGGACGCGGATGTCATCTCCATCGAGACTTCGCGCTCCCAGATGGAGCTGCTGGACGCGTTTGCAACCTTCCACTACCCCAACCAGATCGGGCCGGGCGTCTATGACATCCATTCGCCGCGAGTGCCCACGCAAGCCGAGATGATGAGCCTGCTGAGCAAAGCCGCTCGGGTCATTCCGCCACGACAGCTCTGGGTGAATCCCGATTGCGGGCTCAAGACCCGTGGTTGGCCGGAGGTGGAGCAGGCGCTGACCAACATGGTCGCGGCGGCGCGAGCGGCGCGGCAGGAGCACTCCCGTGAGCCGTCTTGACGGCGCGACAGCAGGGTGACCCGTGTCGACTACGTATACCCCGCCAATCGCGCCGCGCGTACAATGAAGCGGAATGCTCTCTTCCGCACTGCTCGCCAGCGTCCTCGAGTCCGCGCCCGATACGATCGTGATCGTCGATGCGGCCGGGCGCATCCTCTTCGCCAGCCGCCGGATCACGGCGCTCTGCGGCTACCTGCCGGAGGAAGTCGTCGGCCAGGGGATCGAGTGCCTGCTGCCGGAGCGATACCGGGAGACCCATCTCGGCCACCGGCGCAATTACGCCCGCAACGCGCATCCGCGGCCCATGGGCATCGATCTCGACCTGTATGCCCTGCACAAGGACGGGACGGAGCTGCCCGTCGAGATCTCGCTGAGCCCGATCCGTGACGGCGAGCGGCTATTGGTGGCTGCCGCGCTCCGGGACGTGACCGAGCGCAAGCGCATCCAGACGGAGCTGATGCAGGCCCGGGAAGCGGCGGATCGAGCCAACCTCGCCAAGAGCCGCTTTCTCGCTACCGCCAGCCATGACCTGCGCCAGCCCCTGCAGACGTTGTCCCTCCTCAATGGCACGCTTCGCCGTGTCGTGCGCGATCCGGTGGCCGGCGAGGCGGTGGTCCAACAAGGTCAGGCCATCGACGCCATGTCGCGGCTCACGAACGCGTTGCTCGACATCAGCAAGCTGGAGTCGGGCGCGATCAGGCCGGACCCCGAGGATTTCGCGGTGGCGGCGCTGTTCGAGGAGATCCGCAACGAGTTCGCGAGCCTCGCCGCCAGCAAGGGTCTCGAGCTGCGCATCGAGACCGGGGCGCCATGGGCGCACTCCGATCCTTCGCTCGTCGGCCAGATCCTGCGCAACCTGGTCTCCAACGCCATCAAGTACACGCATCAGGGATGGGTGGCGCTGCGGTCATCCCCGGCTGCGGCCGGCGTGCGCCTCGAGGTGGCCGACTCCGGCATCGGGATTCCGGCCGACCACCTGCCGTACATCTATGACGAGTTCTACCAGGTCGGCGTCGCGAGCAACACCTCACGCGAGGGCTACGGACTCGGACTGAGCATCGTGCATCGTCTGGTGAAGCTCCTCGGCCTGAAGCTCGAGGTCAGCTCCGAGATAGGACGCGGCTCGACATTTACCCTGGAATTGCCCGCGGGCGCGCGGGCCGCAAGCGGTGAGGCCGTAGCGGCATCAGCCGCGGATCGGCCGGAGGCACGCACCGGCTCGGCGCGCATTCTACTGGTCGACGATGACGCCGGCGTGCGTAACGCGACCGCGATGCTGCTCAGAGTGGAGGGATTCGAGGTCCTCTGCGCCGCATCTCTCGAGGAAGTCAGCCAGGCGCTGCGGCAGAAGCCGCGAATCGATCTCGTGATCGCCGATTATCACCTGCAGAAGGGCGAAACCGGGATCGAGGTGATCGCAGCGGCGCGCGCCGTCGCCGGCGAGCGCCTGGGCGCCGTGCTCGTCAGCGGCGATACCTCCTCCACCCTGCGCGACGTCAAGGCCACGGACCGGCTGCGCATCGCGAGCAAGCCGATCCGAGCGGACGAGCTCCTGTCGATCGTGGCGGAGCTGCTGGCAACGACGCGAAAGACGGACGCTTAGAGTGCCTCCTGCCGGGATCGGCCGGGCCGTCGTACGGGCGGCGCCTTCACCAGCAGGAAGTCGCTCTCGACCGACTCGATGAGACGCCCGGTGAGGGTGCCCACCAAGGCGCCGAGCGCCTTCCGCTGCGTGAGCGCGCCGAGCACGATGAGGTCGAAATCGCGGCATGCGCAGAATTCCCGCAGGGCCTCGGCAGGCTCGCCGGCGAGCAGGTGACACTCGGCGCCCTCGAGCCCCGCGTCCCTGGCCCGCTCGGCAAGCGCCCTCCGGCGGGCGTCAGAGTCGGGCGCCGGCCCGGCCTCGATTCCGCCGGCATGCATGACCTCGATCGTTCCTCCCGCCATGCCCGCAAAGCGCGCGGCCACGCCCAGGATGGCGCGAGTCAACTCCGGCGACTCTCCCGGCGAGACGTCGATCGCGGCGGCGATGACCGGCCGCGCCTTCCACGGCCGGCCGCGGGTGAGAAGAAGCGGCGCCGGACATTCAGCCACCAGCTCCCACGTATTGGGGTCGAGCGGCTCGCCGGGCGCAGTCCCCCGGACAACGAGATCCGGATGGCTGCGTCCGACGGCATGCACGATGCTCTCGTAGAGAGGGCTCTCGCACGCCACACTCAATGAAATCTCGACATCGCCTGCGGGCAAGCCCCGCCGGAGCGACTCGAGATAACGTCGTGAATCGACGAGGCACAACTCCTTGGCTCGCGCGGCAGCCTCAGCCTCGTACTGATGCTTCCGATTGAAGGCTGCCTCGGCGTCGCACAGAAATAGCTCGAGGTGCGCGCCCGTCATATGGGCCAACCTCACGGCTTTGGCAGCGACCCGCTTCGCTTGGCTGCCGCTGCGATCGACCGACGCCAGGACCGATCGGATCTCATTGCTCATCTGAACTCTCCGCATCGGCAACGATTTACTCCCGTCCGCCGCCCTCGCGCATGCGTATATATCCATACGCCGCGCTGTTGACAGGGCCTTGCCCGCACCCGGATGATGCCTGCAGCAGAATCGCCGCTCGCTCGAGGCCTGCCCGTGATCGCCAAGAAAGCCCCGCCGACCGTATTCGTGGTCGATGACGATGAGTCGGTGCGTGGCTCCCTGCGCTTTCTGTTGCGGTCCGCGGGTCTCGAGTGCCGCGCGTTCGGCGCCGCCCCGGAGTTCCTCGCGGGTTACGATCCCGCCCAGCCGGGGTGTCTCGTGCTCGACGTGCGCATGCCCGGAATGAGCGGCCTCGAGCTGCAGCAGGAGTTGAACCTGCGCGGCGCCGTCATCCCGGTGATCTTCATCACCGGGCACGGCGATATCCCGATGGCCGTGGAGGCGATGCAGCATGGCGCTCACGACTTCCTGCAGAAGCCGTTCCGGGACGAGGATCTGATCGAGCGCGTCCGGCGCGCCCTCGCCAAGGATGCCGAGGCGCGCGCCGCTCTCGAAGAACACAACGCCATTCGCGGGCGCCTCGACTCGCTGACGCCGCGCGAGCGGGAAGTCCTTGCGCTCATGGCGCGCGGCAAGCCCAACAAGATCATGGCCCACGAGCTCGGTGTCAGCCAACGCACCGTCGAGATTCACCGTGCGCGGGTCATGGAGAAGAGCGGCGCCTCCTCGCTCGCCGAGCTCGTCCGGATGGTGATGGACGTCGAGCCGGAGCTGGCGCCGTCCCGTCAGCGTTGATCTGGCGCTCCGGACCGCGCGCCGCCGATGCGCCGCAGTGTCAGGTCGAGCGCACCGGGCTCGGTCGTGTCCACGGGAATCACATCGATTCCCTCGTCGGCCGTCGCGGGCTCGGCGCGCGCGCACTGCCAGGCCAGGACGGCGAGGTCCGCCTCCGACGGATCGCTCGCCCCTCGGCTCCGCTCCGTGATACGCCTGCGCAGCACGGGCTCAGGGGCTGCGCACACAATCAAGTGCAGCGACGCGCCGCGCCTCGCAGCGAGCCCGGCGAAGCGCGCGCGCTGCCCGCGCTCGAGGAACGCGGCATCCACGATCGCCGGGATGCCGCCGCTCAACACGTCGTCTGCCGCCCGGGCAAGGTCGTCGTAGAGAGCGGCAGTCGCCTCGGGCGAGTAGAGATCCTGAGCCACTCGCGAGTGCGAAGGAGCGAGCTCGCGCAGGCCCATGCGCCGCCTGCGCTCCACGTCGGAGCGGACGTGCACGGCCGCGAGGCGCTCGGCGAGCTGGCGGGCGAGCCAGGTCTTGCCGGAGCCGGACAGGCCGCTCATCAGGAGCAGACGCGGCGTCTTGGGCGCGAGCGCCTCGGCCGCCAGGCTGACGAGCCGGGCGTGCTCCCCGCGCAGCGCATCCCTCGCGCCGTCATCCTCGCTCCGTGTCGCTGACAGCGCCGCGATCTTCGCGCGCACCAGGGCACGGTGTGTCTCGTAGAGAGCGAGCACGCGGCAGGCGTGATAATCGCCGCTCTCGGCCAGATAGCCGCTGCGGAATGCCTGTGCACGCAGGGGCCGCTGGCGGGCCTTCATATCGCTCGTGAGGACGGCGATCTCGTCGGCCGTGTCGATCCAGCGCAGCGCGGGGTCATACTCGAGACAGTCGAAGGGCACGAGGCGCCCGCGAATGCGCGCGATGTTGCGGCTGTGCAGGTCGCCGTGGCACTCACGAATCCTGCCGTTCGTCCGCCGGTCGCCCATGCATGATGCCGAGGCCGCAAGCCTCGCCTGCAGCAGATCGCGCAGCGCCCAGATCTGCGCGGAGGAGCCAAACACACTTGCCGCCGCCGCGCACTCGAGGAGATTCCGCAGGAGATGCGCCTGGACCTCCTCCGGCCTGCCCCAGGGCGAGGCGGCCGGCGCGGCCGGAAGCCGGGCGTGCATCTGCGCAAGCTCGTGACCGAATCTCTCGAGCTCATGCGGCTCGATGCGGCGCGCATCCAGAAGGCGATCGAGCTCCTCGGCGCGCGAGAAGCGGCGCATTCGCACGGCGTAGTCGACAATGATCTCTGCGCCGGGCGCGGAGCCTGCCGCGCCGGCCGGGTCCGAGCCTTCGATCCGCGCCCCGCCGTCCGCCGCGACGATCCTGCAGACCTCGATGTAGAGATCCGGTGCGAAACGCCGGTTGAGGCGCAGCTCCTCCTCGCACAGAAAGCGCCGGCGCTCGAGCGAGGTGAGGTCGATGAACGGATAGCGGACCGGCCGCTTGACCTTGTAGGCGTAGTCGCCCGCGAGGAATACCCAGGAGATGTGTGTCGTGACGAGCTCGGCCTCGCCGATCGGGTGACCATAGGCGCCGGGCCCGAGGAGACTCTCGAGGGTGGCGGGCAACGATTCGCCGGGATCGGACGGCTTCATTGCACTAGCCTCCGAGGGAGGATGCCCGACCCCAATACGCATTTTCCACGATGCCTGGCGTTCCGCCACCGGAGTTATCCGATGAGTCAGCGTTGCCAGAGGATCCGCTGCGATTCCAGCGGCACCAGGACGCCGTCGCGGTGCGGCACCGCGCGCGCCGTGTAGTGCTCCGCGGGACGCTCGGCCGAGACAGCCGCCATGTAGAGATGAGTGCCCGGACTGTCGGCCAGCGCACGCGCGCGGACGGCCGGGTGCCTCTCGGGAGATCCACCCTCCAGCGCGTCCGCGTACAGCTCGACGCGCACCGACTCCGGGTCGAGCTTGCCGAGATTCAGCGGAATCTCGAAACGGTGCTGACCGGCCCGGGTCTCGATCCGGATCTGACCGAAGCTGAGATTCCCCCAGTCCCTCTCCGTCGCGCGCAGCCACTCGGCGATCTGCCGTCCTTTCTCGCCCTTCGCCGCGGAGCGGTCGCGGTAGGCGGCGGCGGCAGACAGGTAGTGCCGTTCCACGTACTCGCGTACAGCGCGAGCGCTGGAGTACTGCGGAGTGAGCAGTCCCATGCTGACCCGCATCCGCGAAACCCACGCACGCGGAATCCCATCGGGGTCGTGATCGTAGAACTGCGGCACGACCTCGCGCTCGAGCAACGAATAAAGCGCATCCGCCTCCTTCGCGTCCCACGCCGGATCGTCCGCGTGCTCCCGGCCATCCCCGAGCGCCCAGCCCACCTCGGGCGTGTAAGCCTCGGCCCACCAACCGTCGAGCTCGGAGAGGTTGATGGCGCCGTTGACCAGGGCTTTCATGCCGCTCGTGCCGCAGGCCTCCCAGGGGCGCCGCGGCGTGTTGAGCCAGAGGTCGACACCCTGGACCAGGCGCTCCGTCAGCAACATGTCGTAATCGGCGAGGAAGATGGCGCGCCACCGCGCTTCCGTGCCGCGGATGAATCGGGTCCACTGCCTGATCAGCGCCTGCCCCGGCTCGTCGGCCGGGTGCGCTTTCCCGGCGATGACGAGCTGGATCGGCCGGTCACGATCGGTGAGCAATCGCAGCAGCCGCTGCGGGTCCTGCAGCAGCAGGTTGGGGCGCTTGTAGGCGGCAAAGCGCCGCGCGAACCCCACCGTGAGCACGTTGGGATCGAGAACGTGTCGTGCCCGCTCCATGAGCGCCGGATCCGCGCCGGAGGCCGTGAATTGCTGCACGAGGCGCTCCCGCGCATGCTCCACCAGGGCGGCGCGGCTGGCGTTGCGGAAACTCCAGAGCTCCTCGTCGGCGACGGCTGCAATGCCGCGCGCAATGGACGCCGCCGGCGCAAGCCAGCAGCCGGCGCCGCAGGCCTTCGTCCACAGCTCATCCGCCAGTGCCGAGTCCCAGCTCGGCACGTGCACGCCGTTGGTGACGTGCCCCACCGGTACCTCCTCGAGCGGCCAGCGCGGAAAGGCCGGCGCCAGGATGCGCCGGCTCACGGCGCCATGCAGCCGGCTCACTCCATTGACGGCACCGCTGCCACGCAACGCGAGCAGCGCCATGCTGAAGGGCTCGGACGCGTCGTCCGGCTCCACCCGCCCGAGTGCGAGCAGCGCCTTGCGGCTGATACCGAGCTCCGACTCCGCGTAGGCGCCGAGATAGCGCTCGATCAGGTCGGGCTCGAAACGGTCGAATCCGGCGGCGACGGCGGTATGAGTGGTGAAGAGATTGCCCGCCCGCGTGGCCGCCAGTGCCGTCTCGAAAGGCTCGCCGCTCGCGCGCATGAAGCTGCGGGCTCGCTCGAGCACGGCGAACGCCGCATGTCCTTCGTTGAGGTGACAGACTTCCGGCCGGATACCGAGGTGACCGAGGAGCCGCCAGCCCCCGATGCCGAGCAACAGCTCCTGTTGCAACCGCATCTCCGGCCCGCCGCCGTACAGCTCGCCGGTGATGCCGCGGTAGGCGGGGAAGTTGGCCGCGTCGTTGCTGTCGAGCAGATAGAGCCTCGAGCGGCCGACGCGTACCTGCCACGCGCGCACCCAAATGGGATGTCCGGGAAGCCGCAGCTGGAAGCGCAACCACTCCCCGTTCGGCCCGCGCAGCGGCGTGATGGGAAGCTGGCTGGGGTCGTTGTAGGGAAACACGGCGCTCTGCGCGCCGTCCCGATCGATCATCTGGCGGAAGTAGCCTTGGGCATAGAGCAGTCCCACCCCGACGACCGGGACCCCGAGATCGCCCGCCGCCTTGAGCTGATCGCCCGCCACGTTGCCGAGACCGCCGGAGTAGATCGGCAGCCCCTCGGCGAGCATGAACTCCATGCTGAAGTAGGCGACGCCCGTGAGCGGTGAGTCCGCATGGGTCTGCTGGAACCACGCCGGAGCCTGCTCGGCCCCGCGTCTGGCCTCGAGCAGGCGCCGGACGCTGCCGCGGAAAGCAGGATCCGCCATGAGCCGCTCGATCCGGTCGCGGGCGGCGCCCTGCAGCACGACCCAGGGGCTGTGAGTCAGCTCCCATGTGTCGGCATCGAGTTGCTTCCACAAGGGATCCGCGGCATGGTTCCAGGACCAGCGCACGTCGAGCGCCAGCTCCGCCAGATCCTCGAACCCCTCGACATCCGTAGGCAGCAGGTCGTGGATCGAGCTCGGCGAGCCGCCCCGCCGGCCTGCTGGCGACGACTCTTTATTGACGGTCCTCACGTCAGCGCCTGCTCGCCCGTGATCAGGTCGAGGAGCTCGGTCGTGACCTCCTCCTGACGGGCACGGGAAGCATCGAGGCGAAGCGTCTGGAGCTTCCTTCCGACGTTGTCCCGTGCGGATTCCATCGCAGCGAAGCGGGCTGCGTTCTCCGCGGCGAGGGCTTCGGTCGCAGCCTCGGTGAGCTGCGCCACCACATACTCGGCGGTCAGCTTCTCCAGCAATTCCGGTACGGGCAGGTCGTGCAACGGCTCGGGGCCGCGCCGCCTGGCGCCCGCACCCGCAAGCTGCAGCGGCAAGAGCCGACGGCGCTCGATGGCGATCTCCCCACTGCGACCGTAGCGGCCGAAGACGACGTCCGCGCGCACGACCTCTTTGCTCGAGATCCGCGGCAGCAGAGCGTCCTCGAGGACTCGCACCGTCTCCGTAATGCCCGCGAGGCGAGTCGCGAGCGGATGCGACCA
>JASHVV010000136.1 GCA_030044385.1 Gammaproteobacteria bacterium | reverse complement strand
TGCGGGTCCACCGTGACGAAGAGCACCTGCAGACCCGGCAGGCCGGCCTGCTTCGCGACTCGCGCCAGCGCGGCAAGGGTGTCCGGGCACTCATCCGGACAATGGGTGAACCCGAAGTACACGATCGTCGGGTGCCCGAGAAGCGCGGCGCGGGTGAAGGGACGTCCCTGGCTGTCGAGCAGATGGAAGTCGGCGATGGGCTTGGGCTCCGGCAGCCACGTGCCGCTTGCAAGCGCCGGCGGAGCGCGGTCAACTTCCGCGGCCAGCAGAAAGCCGGCGAGCGCGGCGCACAGGGCGCCGAGGCCGACGAGGGTCCAGAAGAGTCGAGGAGTCATGGCACGATTATCCCACAGGGCTTCCCGGGCCGGGCAAAGCCGGCAGACCGTGCGCAGCCTCATCGAGCGCGGCGCGCGGCGGCTGCGTCGCGCCGGCGTTTTCTTCGGCCACGGAACCGACAATGCCCGGGACGAGTCCGCGGCGCTGGTGCTGCACGCGCTGAATCTGCCGCACGGCGGCGAGCGCACGATCGGTGCGCGGCGTGTCGGCAGCCGCGGCATGCGGCTCGCGGACGAGCTGATCGCGCGGCGCATCGAGGAGCGGATCCCCGCCGTCTATCTCACCGGGGAGACCTGGTTTGCGGGGTTGGCGTTTCACGTCGACCGGCGCGTGCTCATCCCGCGCTCGCCGATCGCGGAGCTCATCGAGAGGCGATTTGCGCCGTGGGTCGATCCCGGCAGGGTGCGCCGCATCCTCGATGTCGGCACCGGCTCCGGCTGCATCGCCATCGCCTGCGCCAAGGCTCTGCCGCGCTCCCGTGTCGATGCGGCGGACATCTCGCCCGAGGCGCTCGAGGTCGCGGCCATCAACGTCCGCCGCCACCGCGTCGGGCGGCGCGTGCGCCTGATTCGCTCCGATCATTTCAGCGCCCTGGCGGGCGAGCGCTACGATATCATCGTCGCCAATCCGCCCTATGTGGGGCGGCGGGAGATGTCAGGACTGCCGCCCGAGTATCGTCACGAGCCGCAGCTCGCGCTTGCCGCGGGGCGCGACGGCCTCGATTGCGTACGGGTGATCCTGCGGGAGGCGGGCAGGCACCTCACTCCGGGCGGACTGCTCGTCGTCGAGGTCGGCAACACCGAGGCGGCCGTGCGCCGCGCCTACGGGCGGCTTCCCTTCATCTGGCTGGAATTCGAGCGCGGCGGCGGCGGAGTCTTCCTCCTGACCGCAGAGCAGATACGCAGGTAGTCCACGGCATGTCAGGCAACACCATCGGCACGCTCTTTACCGTCACGACCTTCGGCGAGAGCCATGGCCCGGCGCTCGGTTGCATCGTCGATGGCTGTCCGCCGGGACTGCCGCTGTCGGAGGAGGACATCCAACAGGATGTGGACCGCCGCCGGACCGGCACCTCGAAGTTCGTCAGCCAGCGCCGCGAGGCGGATCAGGTCCGCATCCTCTCGGGCATGTTCGAAGGTAGGACCACCGGCACGCCGATCGGTCTCCTGATCGAGAATTCCGACGCGCGCTCGCGCGATTACGAGAAGATCAAGGACCGCTTCCGGCCGGGCCACGCCGATTACACCTACCAGCAGAAGTATGGGATGCGCGACTACCGCGGCGGCGGGCGCTCGTCCGCGCGTGAGACGGTGATGCGCGTTGCGGCGGGCGCCATCGCCCGCAAGTATCTGGCAACGCGGCTGGGAGTCAGGATCTACGGCTACCTGAGCCAGGTCGGCGCGCTCGTGCTCGAGGCGCGCGACCCGCCGTCCGCCTACGAGAACCCTTTCTTCTGTCCCGACCCGACGCGGGTGGAGGAGCTCGAGGCGCTCATCTGGAAGCTGCGCTCGGAAGGGGACTCGATCGGCGCGCGCGTGACCGTCATCGCGGCGGGCGTGCCGCCCGGGCTCGGCGAGCCGGTCTTCGGCCGCCTGGATGCCGACATCGCGGGCGCCCTGATGGGCATCAATGCCGTCAAGGCGGTCGAGATCGGCGCGGGCGCGGGCGCGGTGGCGCAGCGCGGCAGCCAGCACCGCGATGAGCTCACTCCCCAGGGGTTCGCCAGCAATCACGCCGGCGGGATCCTCGGCGGCATCTCCTCCGGCCAGGACATCGTGGCGCACCTCACCTTGAAGCCGACTTCCAGCATCCAGGTGCCCGGCCGGACGGTGGACACCGCGGGCCAGCCGGTGGAGATCGTCACGACCGGCCGCCACGATCCCTGCGTGGGCCTGCGGGCCACGCCCATCGCCGAGGCCATGCTCGCGATCGTCCTCATGGATCACTACCTGCGCCACCGCGGCCAGAACGCCGACGTTCGCTCGAATACCCCGGACATTACCCGACGGTGATCGCCGACACAGTTTATGTCTTGCGGATACGGGAATATCCGCGCCATCGACACTGGGACTTAACTTATGGGTCGTGGTCGCTTATTCAGTCATTCGGTCTTACGGTCGCTTTGGGTTTGCGCCCAATTAAGTTATATTGCCGTCCGAGTCGGATGAGACTGCCAAGATGCAGCCATCCTTTTGTTTTTACAACGTATTCCACCCACTGATGCCTTCCGGGGTGTCGTAATGGTCGCCAAACGCTCAAGCCGGGCGGTGGCGTTGCTGCTGGTTGTGCCTTCAGCAGCGTTCGCCCTCGGTCTCGGGGACATCCGTCTCCTCTCGCCGCTCGATCAGCCCCTCAAGGCGCAGATCGGTCTGCTCGACGCCACGCCTGATGCCCTGCAGAACCTGCAGGTTCAGCTTGCGTCTCAGGACACTTTTGCGCGCTACGGCCTCGCCAAGCCGCAGTTCCTGAGCGATGTGCACGTGAAGGTCACGCGCACGGCCGACGGCCGGGAGGTGGTGGAGCTCACATCCGATCAGCCGATCACCGATCCGGTGCTCACCCTTCTGGTCGAGGCGAGCTGGGATCGCGGTCATCTGATCCGCGAGTACACGGTACTGCTCGACCCGCCGGTGTACGTGCCGAATCAGTCGCAGGCGGCCAGCCAGCAGGTCGCGCCGGCTGCCACCGGCACCGGCCAGCGGGAAGGCGAGATTGCGCGCTCCCAGGAGCCGGCGGCGCAGGCCCCGGCCCCGGCCCCGACTCCCGCACCGGCGGCGGCAGCGTCCTCTGCACCCGCGGAGTCCACACCGTCCGCAGCCGGAGGCGAAGCACAGTCGCTCGTCGTGCGCAGAGGGCAGACCCTCTCGGGCATCGCCAACAAGCTGAGCGGCGCCGGTCTGAATTCCAGCAGCACCCGCGGCTGGATGGTGGCGCTCTACCAGGCGAATCCGCGGGCGTTCGACCACAACATGAACCTGCTGCGCTCCGGCGCCGTGCTGCGAGTTCCGGACAGCGCCACCGTCGCGGCCATCGCGCCCGCGGCCGCGGCCGCGGAGATTCGCCGGCAGTACGCGGCCTGGCACAGCGCCTCGCCCGAGGTTGCCCACGCGGCCAGCGGTCCGGGCAGGCTCCGTCTGGTGGCCCCGTCCGGCGACGTCGGCGCTTCCGGCTCGAGCGCCACCGCGGGCTCTTCCGCGGGTCGAGTCAAGGCGCTGCAGGCGCAGGTTCAGGGCCTGCAGGCGCAGCTCGACCAGGAGCATCGTCTGCTGCAGCTCAAGGACGCGCAGCTCGCGAGCATGCAGGCTCAGCTGGCGGGCTCGCACGCCCAGGCGGCACCCGCCGCGAGTCCGCCCGCGGCCAGCCCGCCTGCGCAGGCCAATCCACCGGCCGCCGCCGCTGCACCGCCCGCCGAGTCGCCGCCTGTCGCGAGTACCCCGGCGCCGCAGCATGTCCCGAGACCCACGCCGCACGTCGCGCAGCACGCGAAGTCGAAGCCTGCCGGCGCGGTCAGGTCGTCTTCCGGTCCCTCGATCTTCGCCACGCTCGCCGGCTACTGGTGGGAGATCGCGCTGCTGATTGCCGCGGTGCTCGCCTACCTGGGTCTGCGCGCCGTGCGCTCCCGCCGTCAGTCTGATCTCGATGATTCGCTGGGTCGGCTCGCCGCCGCGGGAGGACAGCCCTCTCCCTATACGAGGCTGGAGCCGTCGACTGGCGACACCGCTTCGATGCGTCCGATCACGGCGGCGCATGACGATGCGTTCGTCGTCGAGGAAAGCGGGACACATGAGCGCCCAAGAATCGCGGCCGTCCCGCCCGTTGCCAGGCACGTCACCACGGCCGATCAGACCATCAGCAGCGAGACGGCGGTCAACCTGGACCAGGGAGATCCGCTCGCCGAGGCCGACTTCCACATGGCCTACGGCCTGTACGATCAGGCCGCCGACCTCATCCGTATCGCGATCGCGCGTGAGCCGGAGCGGCGGGATCTGAAGCTGAAGCTGCTCGAGGTCTTCTTCGTCTGGGGCAACAAGGAGCAGTTCCTGCACACCGCGCGCGAGCTGGCCGACACCCGCGCCGAGGCAGCGCCCGGCGAGTGGGAGAAGATCGTGATCATGGGCAAGCAGCTCGCGCCGGAGGATCCGCTGTTCGCGGGCGGTGCCGCTGTAAGTGGCGCGGCGGCGTCGGGAGTCGATCTCGACCTCGCCGGCGGTCAAGGCGGCAATGACGGCGGGCTCGACTTCGATGTGGCTGCCGCGCGCACGGGTCAACACTCGCACGGGCTCGATCTCGACATCGGGTCGGCCCTCGGCGAGGGCGAGTCCGCGGCCACGTTCGAGTCCCCGGGAAGCGCCACCGACCGCAACATGGCTCTGACCGAGCCGCATCTCGCGGACAACGCCACCGGCTCCACCCGCGAGATGACGGCGACCCTGCCCGGAGGGGAGCAGACGATCGAATTCGGGGCGGAGATCGAGGGTCCGACGGTCGAGCAGCCGGCGCTGCGCATGTCCGAGCAGCCGACGATCCGGCAGAAAGTCGAAACGGCTCTGAAGCAAAGCGGTGCCGATCAAACCGCGGAGCTCGCGATCGACGATCTCGGGCTCGATCTCGGAGCATTCGATGCGGACGGCACGCAGGTCTCGACGTCTGGAGCCGCACCCGAGACTCCGACGCTGGTCGCGGGACTGGACGAGCACTCGCGCCGGATCATCGAGCAGGCGAGCCAGCGCGCGCAGGAGGCGTCGCCCGAGCCCACCGGCACCACCAACGCCTGGCAGATCGACGAGACCGAGCTCGAAGCGGTGCTGCACGAGGGCGAGGGCCGTCCCAACGGCCACGATACGGCGGCAACCTCGCGGCTGGCCACGCTCGAGCACTCGCACGGTGTCGACTACGAGCTCGAGGCCGGGCAAGCGGAAGTCGATCGCGGCACCAACGGCTCGGGCATCGACCTCGATGTCGGCACGGCGACAGTGCCGGATGCGGCCTTCACCGCAACCCAGAAGCTGTCGGCGGACGATCTCGCGCTGCCGGACCTCGAGCCGGTCACCATGAGCGAGGTCGGTACCAAGCTCGACCTCGCCCGCGCGTACATGGACATGGGGGATCCCGAGGGAGCCCGCAACATCCTCGAGGAAGTCATGCACGAAGGCTCGACCGCGCAGCGCCAGGAGGCCGAGCGCCTGATGGAATCGTTGCCGGGTTGAACCGGATCGCCGTCGGGCTGGAGTATCAGGGAACGCGCTACGCCGGGTGGCAGAGTCAGCGTTCGGCCGACACGGTGCAGGTGCTCGCAGAGCGCGCCCTGGGGAAAGTGGCCGCCGCGGCGGTTGCTCTCGTGTGCGCCGGGAGGACCGACGCGGGAGTCCACGCCCACGGGCAGGTGGCGCACTTCGACACGGAGGCGAGCCGCAGCATGCGGGCCTGGATGCTCGGCGCCAACTCCGAGCTGCCGCGCGACATCAGCATCTCCTGGGTGCGGCCGGTGCCCGCGCACTTCCACGCGCGCTATTCGGCTGAGGCGCGCACCTACCGCTATCTGATCTTCAACCGCGCCTCCCGCTCCGGGCTGCTCGCCCATCGGGCCACCTGGATCCACCGCCCGCTCGAGGTCGAGCACATGGCGCAGGCGGCCGCGGCGCTCGAGGGGGAGCACGACTTCAGCGCCTTCCGCGCCGCCGAATGTCAGGCCAAATCGCCGATCCGCCGCCTGGAGCGCCTGACCGTCGCGCGCCGCGGCGACTGGCTCGCGATCGAGGCCACGGCCAATGCCTTCCTGCACCACATGGTGCGCAACATCGCCGGCCTTCTCATCCGCATCGGGAAGGGCGATGCGCCGCCCGCCTGGGCGGCGGAGGTGCTCGCGGGGCGCGACCGGCGGCTGAGCGCCGCCACCGCGCCCGCCGGCGGCCTCTATCTCTGGCGGGTGCGCTATCCGGCCGCTTTCGCGCTGCCGGGAAACGAAGCGGCTATGATCGCGCCTCTATTCCCACCGTAGGCGGCTCCGATGTCCTGGTTCGAGAAGATCATGCCCTCGCGCATCAAGACCGAGCGCCGCACCCGGTCGGTGCCGGAGGGTCTGTGGATCAAGTGTCCGGCATGCGATGCCGTGCTCTACCGGGCGGAGCTCGAGCGCAATCTGTACGTCTGCCCGAAGTGCAGCCATCACATGCGGATCGGCGCGCGCGAGCGCCTCGAGCGCTTCCTCGACCCGGACTCGACCGAAGAGCTCGGCGCGCGGCTCGTGCCCGAGGATCCGCTCAAATTCCGCGACAGCAAGCGCTACAAGGATCGGCTCGCCGCCGCGCAGAAGGCGACCGGGGAGACCGATGCGCTCATCGTGCTCGCCGGCACGCTCGAGAAGCTGCCGGTGGTGGCCTGCGCGTTCGAGTTCCAGTTTCTCGGCGGCTCGATGGGCTCGGTGGTGGGGGAGCGCTTCAAGCGCGCCGCCGACTACTGCATCGAGCACCGCGCGGCCCTCGTGTGCTTCACGGCGAGCGGCGGTGCGCGCATGCAGGAGGCGCTCTATTCGCTGCTGCAGATGGCCAAGACCGCCGCGGCGCTGTCGCACCTCGCGCAGGCGCATCTGCCCTTCATCTCCGTCATGACCGACCCGACCACCGGCGGCGTGTCGGCGAGTCTCGCGATGCTCGGCGACCTCAACCTCGCGGAGCCGCGCGCGCTCATCGGTTTCGCGGGCCCGCGAGTGATCCAACAGACGGTGCGGGAGACCTTGCCGGAAGGCTTCCAGCGCAGCGAGTTCCTGCTCGATCACGGGGTGCTCGACATGATCGTCGATCGGCGCGACATGCGTGAGCGCATCGCGTCGGTCCTGCGCATGCTGATGAAGCAGCCCGCGGCCGCCGCATAGCGTGCCGCCGTCCCGTGGCCCGATCGCTCGCCGACTGGCTCGCGCTGCAGGAGGCGGCGCATCCGAGATCGATCGACCTCGGGCTCGCCCGCGTGGCGGCGGTGGCCCGGCGGCTCGGCGTCGACCGGCCGGCGTCCGCGGTCATCACCGTCGGCGGCACGAACGGGAAGGGCTCCACGGCGGCGCATCTTGAGGCGCTGTGTCTCGCCGCCGGCCGGCCGGTCGGGCTCTTCACCTCGCCGCACTTCGTGCGCTACAACGAGCGCATCCGCATCGACGGCGTCGAGGCCGGGGATGCGGCGATCGTCGCGGCCTTCGAGCGCATCGAGGCGGCCCGCGGCGCCACCACCCTGACTTTCTTCGAATACAACACGCTCGCGGCCCTGCTGCTCTTCGCGCAGCGCGGGGTCGAGCTCGCGCTGCTCGAGGTGGGGCTCGGGGGGCGCCTCGATGCCACCAACCTCGTCGCTGCGGATGCGGCGGTGGTCTGCTCGGTCGGGCTCGATCATCGCGACTGGCTGGGTGAGACCGTGGAGGAGATCGGCGCGGAGAAGGCCGGCATCTTCCGCGGCGGCCGGCCGGCCGTACTCGGCACCGAGCGCATGCCGGCGAGTGTGTACTCCGCGATCGCCCGCCTCGGGGCGAAGCCCGTCGTGGCCGGCAGGGATTTCAACTGGCGGCTCCGGCCCGGATCGGGGGAGGCGCCGCGCTGGAGCTACCAGGGCGCGCGGCTCAGTCTCGCCGACCTGCCGCCTTCGGCGCTCGCCGGCTCGATCCAGTACCGCAACGCGGCGACCGCGCTCGCCGCGCTCGAGGCGCTCGCCGCCGGCGGGGAGCGGTCCGCCGCGGCGCGGAGCGTGGTCGCGGCGCTCGATGAGCATACGGTGGCCGCGGCCCTGCGGCGTGTGCGGCTCGCGGGCCGGTTCCAGATCGTGCCCGGGCCGGTCGAGTGGATCCTCGACATCGCGCACAACCCGCCGGCCGCCGAGGTGTTGGCGGCGCAGCTCGCCGAGCGGCCGTGTCGGGGGCGCACGCTCGCCGTCGTCGGCATTCTGGGCGACAAGGATGCTCCGGCGATCGCGCGGGCGCTCGCGCCCGTGTTGGAAGGTTGGTTTCTCTGCGGCCTGGAAGGGCCCCGCGGGATCGGCGCGGCCGAGCTGGCGCGGCGCCTGGAGTCCGTCGTGCAGCGGCCGGTCCTGACCGGCTCGGTGCGGGAGGGTTGTGAAGCCGCGCGCGCCGCTGCGCGTCCGGGGGATCGTGTCGTCGTCTGCGGCTCGGTGCACACCGTGGGCCCGGCGCTCGAGTGGCTTGGGGTATACTCCGCGGCGTGAAAGAGCGAGTGACGGGCGCCATCATCGTCGTGGCGCTGCTGGTGCTGTTGGTTCCGGAGCTGCTGACGGGGCCTGTCCGGACCGGATCGGCGCCGCAGCCCGCTGTGACTGCCGGGCGCAAGGCGCACGCGCAGCCGCTGCTTCGCACCTATACCCTGACCCTCGGTTCGGCGTCCTCGGCCCCCGATACGCCCGCAACGCCCGCTGCACAGCCGCAGCCGGCCGGGAGCTCGCAGGCAGCCCCGGCGCCAGCGCCGGCGGAAAGCGCCCCGGCAATGCCCGCTGGCACACCCGCTGAAGCCTTCCCTGACGGTCGAGGGTCGCAGCCGGGGGCGGCTGCCGAACGTGCCGCCTCGCGCGCCTCGGGCTTGCAAGCCGCGGCGCCGGCCGCACATCCGGTACCGCGAGAGGCCTCCTCATCGGCCTCATCCCGGGGATGGGTAGTCCAGCTTGGCAGCTTTGCCGACCGTCACAACGCCGTCCGCCTGGCGCGCTCGCTCGAGGCCAGGGGCTTTCGGATGTCCGTGTCCCCCGCCAGGGCGGGACCGCGTGTGCTCTGGCGGGTACGCGCGGGCCCGGCGCACGACCGCGCCGGCGCGCTCCATCTCGCCACCCGCCTGCGTGCGCTCGGGCACCACGGCGAGGTGCTGCCGACGAGGTGAGATGCGTTCCCGAGCGACGGCCGGAGCTGTCTTGTACAATTCGCCGCGCTTTCCTGGGCGGTTCCCGGGCCTTCCGCGTCAAACCCTGTGCCATGAACATAGCCGACTACTGGTTGATCGCCGCCGTCGTGCTCTCGGCGATAGTGGGTGCCGTCCGCGGCTTTCTGCGCGAAGCGATCGCGCTGGGCGCCTGGATCGTGGCCCTGTTCGTCGCCTGGCATTTCCCGGACCTGATCGCGCCGCACCTCGGCGGGCTCCTCGCCGCCACCGACGTGCGCCCCTGGGCTGCGCGGGTCATCATCGTGGCGCTGATTCTGCTCATCGGCGCGGGGCTGGGCGCCCTCGTCGGGCACTACGTGCGCCTCTCGATCTTCAGCGGCATGGACCGCTTTCTCGGGTTTCTCTTCGGCGCGGCTCGCGGGGCGGTGCTCATCGGGGTGTTCGTCATCCTCGGCCGGCTCCTCGAGCTCGATGGCGAGACCTGGTGGCGGCATTCCATGCTGATCCCCTATGGTGACTCCGTGGCCCACGGCTTGCGCGTGCTCATGGGCGCGGCCTCTTTGAGGTAGGAACATGTGCGGAATCGTCGGTGTCGTCGCAACGGGCGCGGTCAACCAGCGCATTTATGACGCGCTGACGGTGCTGCAGCATCGAGGCCAGGACGCCGCCGGCATCGCCACTTACGGTGACGGGGAGCTCTGCGTCCGCAAGGGCAGCGGGCTCGTGCGGGATGTTTTCCAGCAACACCACATGGTCGAGCTGAAAGGCCATGCCGGCATCGGCCACGTCCGTTATCCCACGGCGGGCTGCGACAGCGCCTCGGAGGCGCAGCCGTTCTACGTCAACTCGCCCTACGGCATCTGCCTCGCCCACAACGGCAATCTCACCAACGCCGCGGAGCTCGCCGAAGTGCTGATCCGCGAGGATCGCCGGCACCTCAATACGACTTCCGATTCCGAGGTGCTGCTGAACGTCTTCGCCTCGGAGCTGCAGCGCATCGGCACGCCGCGGATCACCCCGGCCGACGTGTTTGCGGCGCTGAACGCCGTTTATCGCCGCTGCCGCGGCGGCTACGCCGTGGTGGCGATGATCATCGGGCACGGGATCCTCGGCTTTCGCGATCCCAACGGCATTCGTCCCCTCGTCCTCGGGCAGCGGGACACTCCGCGCGGACCGGAATGGATGCTCGCTTCGGAGAGCGTCGCGCTCGACAGCCTCTCCTTCCGCCTCGTGCGCGACATCGCGCCGGGGGAGGCGGTGTTCATCGACGAGAGCGGGCGGCTCCATTCGCAGCAATGCGTGGCGAGCGTGCGCCATACCCCGTGCATCTTCGAATACGTCTACTTCGCCCGGCCGGACTCCAAGATCGACAACATCTCGGTCTATCGTGCGCGCATGCGCATGGGCGACCGCCTCGCGGAGAAGATCCTGCGCGAGCGGGCCAATCACGACATCGACGTCGTCATTCCGATCCCGGACACCAGCCGCACGAGCGCGCTGCAGCTCGCGCAGCGGCTCGGGCTCAAGTACCGGGAAGGGTTCATCAAGAACCGTTACATCGGCCGCACCTTCATCATGCCCGGGCAGGAGGAGCGCCAGAAGTCGGTGCGCCGCAAGCTGAACGCGATCGACCTCGAGTTCCGCGGCAAGAACGTGTTGCTGGTGGATGACTCCATCGTGCGCGGCACCACCTCCGCGCAGATCATCGAGCTCGCACGCGAGGCGGGCGCCCGCAAGGTCTATTTCGCGTCCGCGGCCCCGCCGGTGCGGTTCCCCAACGTGTACGGCATCGACATGCCGGCCGCGAGGGAGCTGGTCGCGGCCGGCAGGCGTGTCGATGAGGTGGCGCGGCTCATCGGCGCCGACTGGCTGATCTACCAGGACCTCGAGGACCTGATCGCCGCCTGCAAGCACGAGGATGCGCGCATCGAGGAGTTCGATGCGTCCTGCTTCTCCGGCGAGTACGTCACCGGCGATGTGACACCGGAGTACCTGGAGCGGCTGCAGCTCGAGCGCTCGGACGAGGCGAGGAAAGTGCGCGGCGAGCGGCGCCCGCTCAAGGTGATCCGCGGGTAGTTGCAGCGCTGGATCCGGGCGGCCTGCCCGGGGAACTGACATGACATCCGCCGACGGCCGGCACCGGCTCCTGCTCGAGCTGCTCCACGCCGGGCTGGAAAGCGTGGACGGGC
>JASHVV010000135.1 GCA_030044385.1 Gammaproteobacteria bacterium | reverse complement strand
GTGTCGGCGATGCGGCAGAGCAGATAGGCGCTGGTGACGGCGGTGCGAAGCGCTGCCGGAAGCTGCGGAATCGTCAGCGCAAAGGTGCGCGAGACGTGCGGCAGGATCTCGTCCTGGTAAGCCTCGTCGGACATGCCGGAAACGGATTCCACGTGCTCGGACCTCCGGTCAGTTGCGCCTGGCGAGCAGCCAGTCCGTGACGCCACGCAGCGCATCCGCGCGGCTGCCGAACGGCGCAAGCGATTCCATCGCCTCGCCGTGCAGGCGACGTACCTGCTCCTGCGAGGCGGCTACGCCGGCAATGGCCGGGTAGGTGGGCTTGCCACGCTCGCGGTCGGCGCCGGCCGCCTTGCCGAGCGTCGCCGTGTCGGAGAGCACATCGAGCAGGTCGTCCTGGATCTGGAACGCGAGCCCGATCGGGGCCGCGAACCCGGCCAGCGCCCGCTCGAGCGGCGGCTCGAGCGCCGGCACACAGGCCGCGCCCATCATGACGCTGGCCCGGATCAGGGCGCCGGTCTTGAGCGAGTGCATCTCCTCGACCTGAGCGATGGCGAGCTTGCGGCCTTCGGCCTCGAGATCGATCGCCTGGCCGCCCGCCATGCCGAGGCTGCCGACGGCGCGCGCGAGCTGCTCCACCAGGCGCACCCTGACGGCCGGATCGGCGGGCAGCGCCGGGTCGCGCGCGAGCAGCTCGAAGGCGAGGGACTGCAGCGCATCGCCCACGAGGAGCGCCGTCGCCTCGTCGTAGGCCTTGTGACAGGTCGGGCGCCCGCGGCGCAGATCGTCATCGTCCATGGAAGGCAGGTCGTCATGCACCAGCGAATAGACGTGCACCAGCTCGAGCGCACAGGCCGCGGCCTCCACCCGCTCCTCCGCGAGCCCGAGCGCACGGGCCGTGGCGAGCAGCAGGATCGGGCGCACGCGCTTGCCGCCGCCGAGCACGCTGTAGCGCATCGCGGCGTGCAGGCGCTCCGGCGTCTGGTCGGTGCGCGGCAGCCGCGCCGCCAGCGCCTGCTCCATCCGCGCGCGCCAGGCCTCGAGCTGGCCCGCGAACGAATCAGACATGACTGGCACGCCGGCTTTCCTCCGGGCGGCTCGCGCGCTTGACGTCGGCGACCGGGATCGCCGCCACGGCCGGCGGCTGGTCCGCGTACAGGAACGGCAGCTCCGGCGCCATCGGGCCATCGACCCGCGGACCGCGCAGCGCCACCTTCAGCGCCTTGAGCGGGTGGGCGAACGTGTCGTCGACCGCCGTGCCCTCGAAGCCGCAATGCGCCATGCAGTTGGCGCACTTGGGGTTGCGCCCGACGCCGTAGCGCTCCCAGTCGGTCTCCTCCATCAGGGCGCGGAAGGAGCCGGCATAGCCCTCGTCCGTGAGCAGATAGCACGGCCGCTGCCAACCGAAGAGGTTGTAGGTCGGATTGCTCCACGGCGTGCACTGGTAAGTCTGGTTGCCGGCGAGGAAGTCGAGGAACAGCGAGGACTGGTTGAACGGCCAACGGGCGCCGCGCTCGCGGCCGCGCTTGAAGATGTCGCGGAAGAGCTGCTTGCTGGCGCCACGCCCGAGGAAGACGTCCTGCCGCGGGGCGTGCTGATAGCTGTACCCGGGCGACACGGTGATCCCCTCCACGCCGAGCGACTGCGCCAGGTCGAAGAAATCGGCCACCTCGTCCGGCTTCTCGTTCTGGAACAGCGTGCAGTTGACGGTGACGCGGAACCCCTTCGAGCGGGCGAGCCTGATGGCGGCGACCGCCTTGTCGAACACCCCTTCCTGACACACCGACTCGTCGTGCCGCTCGCGGTTGCCGTCGAGGTGCACCGAGAAGGTGAGATAGGACGAAGGCCGGTAGTCGTCGATGTGCTTGGCGAGCAGGATGGCGTTGGTGCAGAGATAGACGAAGCGCTTGCGCGCGACGATCCCCGCCACGATCTGCGGCATCTCCTTGTGGATGAGCGGCTCGCCCCCGGGGATCGAGACCATCGGCGCGCCGCACTCCTCGACCGCGCGCAGCGCATCCTCCACGGAGACCCGCTTCTGCAGGATCTCCTTCGGATAGTCGATCTTGCCGCAGCCGGCGCAGGCGAGATTGCACTGGAACAGAGGCTCCAGCATGAGCACCAGCGGATAGCGCTTCACCCGGCGGAACTTCCTGCCGAGGATGTAGCTCGCCACGCGGTACTTTTGAATCAGTGGAATACCCAAATTCAGCTCCTGTTGTTGGTGCCGGGCTCAGCTCACGGTCGCGTGCTGCAACTGTAATGCCTGCAGCGCCGGCCGGTGCTCCCGCCAAATCCGTTCCCACTCCAGCGTGAACCAGGGAGTGAAGCGCTCCGCGTCCGCGCCGCGCATCTGCGCGGCCAGCGCCTCGGCGCCCACCCAACGCCAGTCCGAGATCTCGTTGCCGTCGGCGCGCACCCGGCCGTCGCTGCGCCCGATGAACACCGAGCACAGCTCGTGCTCGGCCCCGGCAGCGTCGAACTGGGCCTGATAGCGGAACTTGAAGAGAAAATGCAAGGGGCAGGCCAGCCCCAGCTCCTCGTACAGCCGCCGGTGGATGGCCGTCTCCATGCTCTCGGCCCGCCGCGGATGGCTGCAGCAACTGTTCGACCAATAGTGCGGCCACAGCTGCTTCGCCGCCGAGCGGCGCTGCAGCAGCAGCTCGCCGCGGTCGTTGAAAATGAGCAGCGAGAACGCGCGATGCAGTATCCCTCGTCCCTCATGGCAGCGGGCCTTGCTCATATAGCCCACCTCCCGGTCGGCCTCGTCCACCAGGATGAGCGACTCGGCCTCGGCCGCACTGTCGCTGCCAGCCCACACCCGGGTCCGGGCATTGCCGACTCCGGTCACGGGGGCGTCCCCGCCCGGCAGGCAAACGTGTACCATGTGCGGAATTCATGGACTTGAAACCATCCGAGTTCTTCGCTCATTGTAATCCGCGGGTTAGGCATTCCTTCGCCCATGATAACCGGCTCCACGGTCGCTGTAACTGCCCAGGCAGTCATAGCCTCGCTCGGCACCCTGCTGACCGCGGCCGCCCTCGCCTATGCGGCGCTCGCCTGGGCGGCAGTGACGCAGTGGCGCAACAGCGGCGCGCGGCCGCTGCTGGGCCGCGGCGCGGTGCCCCGGCCGCGGCCGGCCCCGCTGACGGTGCTGAAGCCCCTTTGCGGCGCGGAGCCTGGGCTTGACGATTCGCTGCGCTCGCTCTGCGAGCAGGACTATGCCGGCAGCGTGCAGATCATCTTCGGCGTGCAGCATCCGGGCGACCCGTCCCTCGCGGTGCTCGAGGGCTTGAGGCGCGACTACCCGCGGCTCGATCTCACCGTGGTCGTCGATCCGACCCGGCACGGCGCGAGCGCGAAAGTCAGCAATCTCATCAACATGATGCGCGCCGCCCGATATGACTGGCTCGTGCTGGCCGACAGCGACGTGCGCGTGCCGCCCGGATATCTCGCGGCGGTCACCGCGCCGCTCGCCGACCCCGGCGTCGGCATCGTCACCTGCCCCTATCACGGCGTGCCCCGTCCCGGCCTCTGGTCGTCACTCGGGGCGCTTTTCATCAACGACTGGTTCATTCCCTCGGTACGCGTGGCAGCGCTCTTCGGCTCGCGCGCGTTCGCCTTCGGCGCCACGATCGCCTTGCGGCGCGACGCGCTCGATGCCATCGGCGGATTCCAGGCAATCGCCGATCAGCTCGCCGATGACTACAGGCTGGGTGAGCTCACTCGCCGTCGTGGTCAACGGACGGTGTTGTCGGACGTTGACGTGGAGACTTGGGTCGATGAGCGCAGTTTCCGCCAGCTCGCGCAGCATGGACTGAGGTGGCTGCGCACCATCCGTGTGGTGCGTCCGGCCGGATACGCCTTTTCCGCGGTGACGTTCAGCCTGCCCGTGGCGGTGCTCGGGTGTGTGCTGGCCGCCGGCTCGGACGTCACGCTCGCCCTGCTTGCGGCGACCGTGGCGCTGCGCCTGATGTTACATTTTGCAACGCACGCCGCGGCGGCTCGGCGGCCGCCGGTCTGGGCCATCCCGCTCGCCGATGCGCTCGGCTTCGCACTCTGGTGCACCGCCTTCGTCACGCGCGAGGTGCAGTGGCGGCACGGGCGCTATCGCGTGGCGCGCGACGGCTCCGTGCAGCCCATTTCCCAAGGACATTCATCATGATGAAAACGCTGTTCCTGCAAGCTCCCTCATTCGACGGATTCGACGGCGGCGCCGGCGCGCGCTATCAGGCCAAGCGCGAGATCCGCTCCTTCTGGTATCCCACCTGGCTGGCGCAGCCCGCGGCGATGGTGCCCGGCAGCCGGCTGCTCGATGCGCCCGCGGACGGCACGACGATGGCGCAAGTGCTGCCGCTGGCCAGGCAATTCGACCTCGTCGTCATGCATACCAGCTCGCCGTCATTTCCGACGGACGCCAAGGTCGCGGAGCTGCTCAAGGAGGAGAACCCCCGCCTCAGGGTCGGGATGGTCGGCGCCAAGGTCGCGGTCGATCCGGCCGGGTCCCTCAGCGCCTCGCCCGCCATCGACTTCGTGGCGCGGGAGGAGTTCGACTACACCTTGAAGGAGGTGGCCGAGGGCCGCGAGCTCGCCGCCATCTCCGGGCTCTCGTTCCGCCGGCCCGACGGCGGGATCGAGCACAACCCGGCCCGGCCCATGATCGAGAACATGGACGAGCTGCCCTGGGTGACCCCGGTCTACAAGCGCGACCTGACGATCCCGAACTACTTCATCGGCTATCTGCAACACCCGTACGTCTCCTTCTACACGGGACGCGGCTGCCGCTCGAAGTGCACTTTCTGCCTGTGGCCGCAGACCGTCGGCGGCCACCGCTACCGCGTGCGCAGCGCCCAGAGCGTGGTCGATGAGGTGCGCTGGATCAAGGAGAACATGCCCGAGGTGAAGGAGATCTTCTTCGACGACGACACCTTCACCGACTTCCGTCCGCGGGCGGAGGAGATCGCCCGCGGTCTCGGCAAGCTCGGCGTCACCTGGTCGTGCAACGCCAAGGCCAACGTGCCTTACGACACCCTGAAGGTCATGCG
>JASHVV010000134.1 GCA_030044385.1 Gammaproteobacteria bacterium | reverse complement strand
AATCTGCTCTCCTTCCAGGGCCGCGGCGTCTTCGCCTGCATCAGCCCGTGGAACTTTCCGCTGGCCATCTTCACCGGCCAGATCACCGCGGCGCTCATGGCCGGCAACGCGGTTCTGGCCAAGCCGGCCCCCGCCACGACGCTGGTCGCGCACGCCATGACCCACATCCTGCACGAGGCGGGCATTCCTCACGACGTGCTGCAGTTGGCGCCGGCCGACGGACCCCTCTTCGGCGCGACCGCGCTGACTCATCCCGCGCTCGCCGGCGTCGCGTTCACCGGCTCGACCGCCACGGCCGCTACCATCAATCGCACGCTCGCCGGACGGGAAGGGCCGATCGTGCCGCTGGTCGCCGAGACCGGCGGCGTGAATGCGATGATCGTCGACGCGACGGCGCTGCCGGAACAGGTCGTCGACGACGTGATTGCGTCGGCGTTCACCAGCGCGGGGCAGCGATGCTCGGCTCTTCGCGTGCTTTACGTGCAGGAGGAAATCGCGGACCGCGTGCTCGAGGTGTTGATCGGCGCCATGAAGTGCCTGCAGGTCGGTGACCCCGCCGATCCGGCGACGGATGTCGGACCGGTCATCTCGGCGCAAGCCCGGCAGCGCTTGAGCCGGCACGCGGAGCGGATGCTCCACGAAGGCAAGCTTCTCTACTCGTGCCCCGTCGGGCATTGCGAGGCGAGCGGCCATTTCTTCGGCCCGCGGCTCTTCGAGCTGCGCTCGGCCGACCAGCTGAGAACGGAGGAGTTCGGGCCGATACTTCATGTGTTCCGCTACCGCGCCGAGGAGCTCGCGCAGGTCCTGGCCGCCATCCGCGCCACCGGATTCGGCCTCACGCTCGGCGTACACAGCCGCCTCGAGAGCCTGGCGGAGCACGCGTTCCGCGCGCTGCCGGTCGGCAACACGTACGTCAATCGCAACATGATCGGCGCGGTCGTGGGCGTGCAGCCGTTCGGCGGCCAGGGTCTGTCGGGCACCGGCCCGAAGGCCGGCGGCCCGAATTACCTGCAGCGATTCGCCATCGAGCGCACGCTCACCATCAATACGGCGGCGATCGGTGGCGCGGTGGAACTGCTGTCCTGACGGCGGCTCCGGCCGGCACTACCCGCGCAGCGCTTCCGTCAGCTCCGCAAAAGAGCCGATCGGCTCACCGCAGACGCTGCCGTGGCATACGTAGGCCACAGCGGCGCCCCGCGGCGTCTTTTCCGCTATCGCCGCAGGCAGGTCTGACGCGTCGGCCGGGACGGCGATCACCATCCGGCGCGGCGCATAGAGCCTGGCGAGCTCGCGCCGCCAGGTCTCGATCGTCTCCGGGACACCGCGCAACACCACGATCTGCGGCGGATGCAACAGCTCTTCGAGAGCGGTGAGCAGGCTCGCATGGCCTTGCGGGTACTTCTCCATCATTGCCCATCCCGCCCGCACCGTCCGCTCCGCGGCCTCGAGATACCGCGTCTCGCCGAGCAGATATCCCATCCGCTGCAGCGCGAAAGCCGCGATGCCGTTTCCTGCGGGAGTGGCATCATCGGCGAAGGACTTCGGCCGGTGGATCAACTGCTCGTGATCGTCGGACGTGAAGAAGAATCCGCCGGCGCGGTCGTCGCTGTGGTGCCGCAGGATGACCTCCAGCAACTCGCGGGCGAATTGCAGCTCATCCGCGCGGAAGCGGACCTGCTGCAGCTCGAGCACCGCATCCGCGAGGAAAGCATAGTCGTCGAGATACGCGTTCAGATGCGCCCGGCCGCCGTTGTAAGTGGCGAGGAGCCTGCCATCGCGCCAGAGCGTCCGGCGCACGAAGTCGAGCGCCCTCTCGGCGGACTGCGCGAACTCCTCGCGGCCGAGCGCCCGCGCCGCCACGGCCATGCCGCGGATCATCAGGCCATTCCAGGAGGCGAGCACCTTGTCATCCCGGCCGGGACGGACGCGCTGCTCACGCAGCCGCAGCAGCTTGCCGCGCGAGGCGGCCAGCGCCGACTCGACGGCGTCGTGCGGACAATCGAGCGCGGCGGCAATGTCTTCCACCGAGCGGAAGACGTGCAGGTGCCAGCGGCCCTCGAAGTTGGGCTCGCGGTCGAGACCGTAGCGGGGAGCGAATGCCGCGTACTCCTGCGCCGTCAGCGCGGAGCGAGCCTCGTCCCGGTCCCAGACGTAGTACTTGCCTTCGTGCCCTTCCGAGTCGGCGTCGAGGCTGGAGTAGTAGCCGCCTTCGGGCGACTGCATCTCGCGCCGCACCCAGTCGGCGGTCTCGCCGGCCACCCTGCCATAGAAGGCATCGCCGGTTGCAACGTGGGTGTCGGCGTACAGCGCGAGGAGGCTCCCGTTGTCGTAGAGCATCTTCTCGAAGTGCGGGATCATCCAGTAGTCGTCGACCGAGTAGCGGCAGAACCCGCCCGCAAGCTGATCGTTGATGCCGCCGTCGGCCATGCGCCGCAACGTCAGCCCCGTCATGTAAAGCGAGTGCAGGTCCGGCGTGTCGCTCTCGGCGCCGGCGCGCCACTGCCGCAGGAGCAACTCCAGCGACTTCGGATGCGGAAACTTGGGCGCGCCGCCGAAGCCGCCGTAGCGTGTATCGAACGCCCGCTCGAGCGCCTGGCGGCAGAGGCGCAGCGGCGCATCGCTCAGCGCCACGGCCGGCTCCGGCGGCGGCGGCTCGATCTGCGCGAGGGCCGACATCAGCGCCTCGTTCTGCCGCCGCAGCTCCGGCTCGTGCTCGCGGTAGTAAAGGGCGACCCGCAGCAGCAGCTCCCTGAAGGCGGGCAACCCGAAACGGGCCTCTTTGGGGAAATAGGTCCCGCCGAAGAACGGCCGGCGGTCGTCCGGTGTCAGGAACAGGGTGAGTGGCCAGCCGCCGGAGCGCTGCGTCAGCATCTGCTGCGCGATCTGGTAGATGCGGTCGACGTCGGGCCGCTCTTCCCGATCGACCTTGATGTTGACATATAGCTCGTTGAGCACCTGTGCCGTCGCCTCGTCCTCGAAGCTCTCGGCGGCGAGCACGTGGCACCAGTGGCAGGCGGCATACCCGACGCTCAGGTGGATGGGCTTGTGCTCCTCGAGCGCCCGGGCAAAGGCTTCCTCGCCCCAGGGATGCCAGTCGACCGGATTGTGCGCATGCTGGCGCAGGTAAGGGCTGGTCTCGGCGATCAGCCGGTTGGTGTATTTCGGGCTGCCGTCCGGATTCACATGTCGGGTATCCATGCGCCTCGGAAGAATACCTTATACTGCCGGCCGACCGCCGAACCGTCCATCGAGCCCGTCTTGACCTCTCCCGCCCCGTCCTCCCGCGCCGATAGCGGCCGCGCCCGCGACCTGCGTCTGAAGCGCGGCGAAGAGCGGCGCCTGGCCGCGGGACACCTCTGGGTCTTCAGCAACGAGATCGACTCCGACGCCACCCCGCTCGCGGCATTCGCGCCCGGCGATCTCGCGCAGATCCAGTCGCACCGCGGCCAGTTCCTGGGCCACGCCTACGTCAACCCGCACGCGCTCATCTGCGCGCGAATCCTCAGCAGAGACCCGGCCCACACGATCAGCCGCGAGCTCATCGACACCCGCCTGCGCGCGGCGCTCGCGCTGCGGGAGAGACTCCATCGGGAGCCCTGCTACCGGCTCGTGTTCGGGGAGTCCGACGGCCTGCCGGGGCTGGTTCTCGACCGCTACGGCGATGTGCTGGTCGGCCAGATCGCGACCGCCGGCATGGAGGCATTGAAGGAGACCGTCGCCGAGGCGGTGCGCGAGCTGCTCTCGCCCGCGGGGCTCTACTGGAAGAACGATTCCGCCGCGCGGCAGCTCGAGCAACTGCCGCAGCTCGCCGAGACCGCCTTCGGCGCCATCCCCGCCGAGCTCGCCGCGGCCGAGGGCGAGCTTCGCTTCGCGGCGCCGCTGACGCAGGGGCAGAAGACCGGCTGGTTCTACGACCAGACTCACAACCGGGCGCGTCTGGCGCGCTATCTGTGGCCGCAGGCGCGGGTTCTGGACGTCTGCAGCTATGTGGGGGCCTGGGCCATCACCGCCCTGAAGGCCGGCGCCGCCGCGGCAAGCTGCATCGACTCCTCGGAAACGGCGCTCGATTTCGCGCGGCGCAACGCGCAGGCGAACGGGCTCACGCTGCAGACGATCCGCGCCGATGCGTTCGAGGCGATGAAGGCGCTGCACGAGCGCGGCGAGCGTTTCGA
>JASHVV010000133.1 GCA_030044385.1 Gammaproteobacteria bacterium | reverse complement strand
AACGTCGCGAACATCAATCTCGTCGATCAGCTCGGCGACAACCTGACGGGCTGGAACCGCTTCGTGCACTTCAATCCCTCGATCGGGGCCACCTACAAGCTGCTGCCGTCGATGACCCTCTATGGCGGCTACTCGATCAACACCCGCACGCCGACCGCGAGCGAGATCGAGTGCTCGAATCCGCTCACGCCCTGCCTGCTGCCGACCAACCTGGCGGGAGACCCGCCCAACCTGCGGCAAGTCATCGCGCATACCACGGAGATCGGTCTGCGGGGCCGCGTCCCGGCCGTTGCCGGCGACACTGATCGGCTCACTTGGAATGCCAGCGTCTTCCGGACGGTGCTGGAGGATGACATTTACGGCATCGCGACTTCGGTGAGCCAGGGCTTCTTCCAGAACGTCGGCGACACCCGCCGCGAAGGCATCGAGCTCGGCCTCGACTATCACGCGAAGCGCTGGTCGTCCTACTTCAACTACAGCCTGGTCAAGGCCCAGTTCCTCACGGCGATGACCCTGCCATCGCCCTCGAATCCCTATCAGGATGCGAATGGAGACATCGAGGTGGAGCCCGGCGATTATCTGCCCGGCATTCCCAAGCAGCGCGTGAAGCTCGGGGCCGATTTCGAGGTGCTGCCGCAATGGACCCTCGGCGCCAGCGCGGAATGGGTGAGCAGCGTCTACTACGTGGGCGATGAGTCCAATCAGAATGCCCCGATCCCGAGCTACACGGTGATCGATCTGCACTCGACCTATACGCCCGCGCGGCACGTCGAGATCTTCGCCTCCATCGACAACCTGCTCAACCGGAAGTACGGCACCTGGGGCATCCTCAGTGATCCCACGGGAACAGGCGCGCCGGGGGTACCCGTCAACGGGGTCACCAACGGGCCTGGAGTCGACAACAGGTTCCTCAGTCCGGCCGCGCCACTCGAGATCTTCGGCGGAGTGCGCATCAGCTTCTGAGCGCCAAGTCCGCGCGGATGAACGCGAAGGCGAGAGAGAGCGGCTCGGGGGCGTCACGGGTCTTGCGGCTGACGAGCCTGCTTTTGGCGCTTGCGCTGACGGCCGCGCTCTTCGCATGCGACGGCAGCTACGAATTGAACGCAGGCAGGGACCCGGCAAAGTCGTGTGCTCAGCAAGTGCCTGCGATCCTGCCCTCCGCGCATGGGCCGGCGCCACCTGACTTCAGGATCGACACGCTGTCAGAAGGCGGGATCGGAGAGCCGGCCTCGATCCTCGTCATGATCTCTCCGGCGCGCGCGGCGCTGGCCACCGGACAGAAGATTGCGCTCACGGCAACCACCGACGACCGTTTCGGCGTGACCTGGAGCGTCTCTCCGCCTGCGGGGGCAATTACGCCTTCGAGCAGCTACAATCAGACAACCGTCATCTTCACTGCGCCCCAAAAGCCGGGCATCTACACCGCAACCGCGACCAGCATGACGAATCCCGGCCAGAGCAGCTCGGCGATCATCGCCGTCACAAATCTTCCGGGTGCGCAGGCCCGCCTCACGCAACTGGTACCACCGGGCTGCACGAAAAGTGGACCTTTACACCGCGCCGGGCGCAGTCGATGATCCCTCGGCGCTGTGTCATGTTGAGACAAGCGGTGCCAACACGGGTTCAGCTGCGGAATGTCGAAACAAGAGCCGACCGCTCCGATCGCTCTGTGGCCCCGCGCCCCGGGCACGACGCTCGCCCACTGGCTGCACCAGGAGATCCGTGCGGCAATTCTCGAGAGCCGACTCGCTCCCGGAGTGAGACTCCCCTCGAGAAGAGCCCTCGCGCGCCAGTATCGCGTTTCGCTCAAAACGGTCGTTGCAGCCTCCGAAGAGCTCATCGAGCTGGGGTATCTGGACGCCAGAGCGGGTAGCGGCACATATGTGAGAGCGCCGCTCCCGGAGGCGCCTCCGCAGAGCCGTGAGCTGCGGGCACCGCTGCCCGCTCGAGTGCCGCGGAGGGCGCTTTCCGCGCGGGGACGCCTGCTCGCGGCTCAGCCCTTCCCCGAGCTCTTCCGCAACCGGTCGGCTCCGACCTTCCGGCTCGACGGGCCGGCGCTCGACCTGTTTCCGATCGAGACGTGGAATCACCTGGCCGGACAGCGCATCCGCCGCGAGCGCAGTCTCGAGTGGCTGACTCATGGGGAGCCGCTGGGCTTTCCGCCGCTGCGGGCGGCGAGCGTGATCTATTCCATCAGCTTCAACCGGATCCTTTTTTCCTCGCTGCGCCTCGGCTGCGTGATTCTTCCGCCCGCGTTCGTCGAGCCCGCGGCCGCCGCACTCTCCGTCACCCAGCGGTACCAGCCGACGACGGAGCAGGCGATATTCGCGGATTTCATCGCGCAAGGGCATCTCGACCGGCACGTGCGGCGGATGCGCGAGATCCACGCCGAGCGGCGCGAAGCGCTGCTCGCGGCCGCAAGGGCCGAGCTCGGCGGCCTCATGCAATTCTCCGAGTCACAGGCCGGCTGGCAGGTCACCGGCTGGCTCGCCGCCGACATCAACGAAGCCGAAGCGTGGCGGCGCGCCGCCGCGACGCGGTCACCCTGACGCATCGATACAACAGAGGTCCGGTGTCGGAAATCCACCACATCCGGGATGCCGGCGTGGTATCAAGAAATGGCGGGCCTCTGGCACTTTAACGGGCCAGGACGCGGTTGTAGGGTAATCCAACGCCCTATTTGGAGGCACCGGCTCCGTCTCGCGGACGTGGCGATAATGCCGATTCCACCATGTGTTGTTTGCACGACGCAGGCCATGTTCGTAGCGGACCGGATACAGACGCAAAAACAACCGCACACGACAGCGAGCTCGGGAACGCTGTACTAGGACTCACCATCATGACCGTCAGCCACTCCGTCAGACATTCCGTCAAACGTGCTCTCGCGACCGGCACCATGGCGCTCATCGGCGCGGGGGGAATGGCCGCGTACGCGCAGCCGGCGAGCACTGCGCAGGCGACCACGGCGCAGATGCCTGCATCGAAGGCGACTGCTGCCAAGGCGACCACCGCGAACACAGCCACCGCGAAGTCACCCATCAGGCTAGCGCAGACGACCCCGCCGCCCCCGGCCACCGCCGTACTGGCCCCTCCCGTACTCCAGACCGTCGTGGTCACCGGCACCATGATCGCGAGGCCGCAGGTCGAGACCGCGGAGGCCATCACGATCATCCAGGCGAACGCCCTCAAGAACATGGGTGTCGTCAACGTGGAGCAGGCGGTAGACGATCTCACCGCGAATGTCCCCGGCGTCAATATCGCTCAGTCCGTCTCGACTTTCGACGGCGGCGGCAGCTTCGCCAACCTGCGCGACCTCGGGCTGGGCCGTACCCTGGTGCTCCTGGATGGCCAGCGGCTTGCCGACAACGTCGTCGCCGGCAGCTCGGTCGACCTCAGCGGCATCCCGTTCTCGTCCATCCAGAGCGTTCAGGTGCTCAGAGAGGGCGCCTCGTCGCTATACGGCTCGGACGCAATCGCCGGCGTCATCAACTTCATCACCAAGAAGGACTACCAGGGGGGCGAAGTGAACGTCGATCTCGACCGCCCGCAGGAAGCCGGCGGCAGCTCGGGCGAGGCGGATTTCACCTTCGGACACGGCGACCTGCTGTCCAACGGGTATAACTTCATGATCACGGGCGATTTCACCAAGCAGCAGTCGCTGACGGCGGCCCAGAGATCGTTTGCCTCGACGGGTTTCAATCCGGCGCTGGGCCTGGAGAACCAGAACGGACCGACGGCGACGTGGCCCGGGAGCTACACGGATGCCAACGGCAATCTCTGGCAGGTCGGCTATCCGGCCTGCGCGGGCAATCCGCATCTGACCGAGTATTTCGGCAACTGCGCCTACGAGTATTCCGGCGCGGTGGATCTGCTGCCGACATCGAGCGAAGCCTCCGCAATGGCGGAGTTCACCAAGGAGCTGCCGGCCAACAACACGGTGGCCCTGCAGTATTTCTATACTCAGTCCAACGTGAAGATATGGTCCGGGCCGCAGTCCTATTCGTTCACCATGACCCCGACGGCCGACCCGACCTACTATCCGACGGCGGCGGAGTCGACCTGTTACGGAAACACGGTGACCGGAGGACCGTGCACCGCCGCCCCGGACGTGGGCCCCGGCAGCTCCATCACGGCCGGCTGGACCGATCCGAACAACAACCGCTACCTGGGAGATCTCAATACCGAGCAGCGGATTCTGTTGACGTTCGCCGGCGACAACGCCGGCTGGGACTACACCGCGAATCTCAACTACAGCGTGAACAAGAACAACGAGGACGTCGACGGGGGTGAGGCCAATTACTCGATAATTGCCCCGGGCGGCGTCCTCAGCAATCTGATCGACCCGTTCGGCCCGCAGACCGCGGCCGGACAGGCCCTGATCGACAGCGCGTACCTGAACGGCTCGTACGCGGACGGCAAGCTCGAGCTCTACAGCATCGACGCGCACGCCAGCCACAAGCTGGGCGATGCGTTCCACACGGGCCACCCGGCCGTGCTGGCAATCGGCGCCTCCGCGGAGGAAGACCGCATCGATTTCGCCTCGACCCCCCTGGCGGTCACCCTGTACCCGGCGCTTTATTTCCCTCCCACCGACATTACCGGCAGCCGCAACGAGCAGGCGATCTTTTCCGAGCTGGATGTGCCGATGTCGAAGAGCGTCGACGTCGACATCTCGGATCGCGAGGACAAGTACAGCGATTTCGGCGAGACCAATAACGGCAAGGTGTCGGTGCGCTATCAGCCGGTCCGCTACGTGACCTTCAGAGGGGCCGCCTCCACCGGCTTCCGCGCGCCCAGCCTCGTCGATCTCTACCAGCCGGACACCTTCGGCGCCGATGGCGGCGTCATGGGCGAGACGAATCCCACCTGCATTTCCGGAGATTACAACGCGGAGTTCAGCAAGGTGGTGTGCACCTCGCAAGGCCTGGCATTGGCGGGCGGCAACAGGAATCTGCAGCCGGAGACGTCGCAGAACTTCGATTTTGGGGTCATCGTCGAGCCGGTCACCAATCTGGGCGTCACGGTCGACTATTACAGAGTCCTCATCAAGAACGCCCTGGGAACGATTCCCGATACGGCGATCTACGGCGATCCCGCCGCGTTCACCAACGACATCGTGCTGAACAGCTCCGGGACGTTCACTCCCGCGCCTGAATCCAACACGTTCTGCCAGCCGAGCTACACGGCCTCGACCTGCGGATACATCATTCAAACCGTACAGAATACGGGCGGCATCACCACCGACGGATTCGACCTGAGCGCCAAGTACTTCATCACGACACCCCTCGGCGACTTCGGCGCGGACGTGGAAGGCACCATGATCACGCACTATCGGCTGACGGAATACACCGGCGGGCCCGCCCTCGACCTGGTCGGCTGGTTCAACGACGGCAATCAGCCGGCGATCCATTGGCAGCACATCATCATGCTCAACTGGAGGAACCCGAGCGGCAATTGGGGCGCCGGGATCACCAACCGCTTCTTCTCCTCCTACATCGACGAGTTCGACGACGCCGCGAACAACCAGATCCGGGTCAGCGCCCAGTCGACCTGGGACGTCTATGCGTCCTACAAGCCGATCAACCCGCTCACCGTTCTCTTTGGAGTCAACAACGTGTTCAACACGGTTCCCCCCTTCTCCAACCAGACGACCAACTGGCCGGCGGGCTACAACCCGAACTTCTCGAGCCCGCTGCTTCGGACCTTCTATCTCAATCTGAGGTACGACTTCTAACGCTCCCTGATAACCGCGTCTCCTCACGCGGATATCCCTTGCGTCGGCCCTTCGGGGCCGACTTTTTTGGCGCGTGCGGGCAAGGCAGAGCTAGCGGCCGCGCCTTTCGCCTTCGAGGTCGTCGAGACACTGGCCGAGCAGCTCGGCAGCCCGCTCGAGCGACTCGGCGGACAGCCCCGCATAGCCGAGCAGCAGCCCGGGGCGATCCGGCGGCTTGCGGTAGTAGGGATGCATGGGATAGATCCCCAGGCTGCGGGCGACGCCGAGCTCGCGAAGCCGGGTGAGCTGCGAGTATTCGAGGCCCTGCAGCCATACGACCAGGTGCGTGCCCGCGTGAGTCTCCTGGATCGCGATGCGCGCGCCGCAATGGCGCCGCAACGCTTCCACGAAGACCGTGCGGCAGTGCTGCAGCGCGACGACGGTCCGCCGCAGGCTTTTCTCGAAGTGGCGGCTGCGCATGAATGCCGCGAGAGCCGCCTGCTCCACCGCCGGACTGCCGAGATCATCGAGCCGCTTGACCTTGCAGAGATCGTCGCGGATACCCGGCGGGCAGACGATGAATCCGAGGCGCAGCGACGGAAACAGCGTCTTGGAGAATGTCCCCACGTAGATCACGCGACCGGAGAAATCCAGGGAGCGGAGCGCCGACACGGGCCGCTCGCGGAAATGGAATTCGCTGTTGTAGTCATCTTCCAGTATCCAGCTGCCCTGGCGGGAGGCGATATCGAGCAGCTCCACCCGGCGCTCGAGGCTCATGATGGCTCCCGAGGGAAACTGCGACGGCGAGACGCAGATCAGGCGCGCCTTGTGCCTGGCGAGCTCCGAAGTCACCATCCCATTCTCATCGGTGCGCACGCTGACGATGCGTGCGCCATGCGCGGTCAGCGCCTCCATCAGGAGGTGATAATGCGGGTCCTCGATGACAACCGTGTCGCCTTCGTCGAGCACGGCGCGCGCGGCAACCGTGATGGCTTGCTGCGCCCCGCCGACGATCAGGATGTCACTCTCCGCGCAGACCACGCCGCGCCGCCGCGCAAGATAGTCGGCAATGGCGATGCGCAGCGGCTGGAACCCCTGCGGGTCGGGGTAGTGCGCGCCGGCGACGCGCGCGGCGGCGGCAAGCTTGCGGCTCCACGAGCGCATCATGTCCCTGAGGAACGACGGGTCGGCCTGCAGGTTGTAGCGCACCTCCTCGCGTACCCGGCCCGCGGGGCTCACCGGCAGTTTCCGCAGCCGCGCCGCATAGCGCGACTGCGGCGGCACCTGCGCCGGAGGCGAGGTGAAGCCGGGCGGCAAGTCGATGTCCGCCACCTTCGTTCCGGACCTCTCGCTGGAAACCGTGAGCTGCTCGGCGCGCAGGATCTCGTAGGCGGTGAGCACGGTGTTGCGCGAGAGGCCGAGCTGTTGGGCCAGGGCGCGCGTGGCCGGCAGCCGCTCTCCGGGGCGGAAGTGGCCCTCCACGATCGCCCGCTTCAGGACGCGCGCGAGCTGCTCGTAGAGCGCGCCGCGGCCATCCAGTCGAAACTTCGAGAGCAGCATTCCGGCACCTGGCGGCACAGTCGGTAATCCCAGCGCCGACCCGCGCTAGCGGCGCCCCCGCCCCTCGTCCTCGAGGTCGTTGAGACACTGCGCGAGCAGCGCTCCCGCCCGGTCGAGCGCCTCGGCGGACAGCGCCGCGTAGCCGAGGATCAGGCCGGGACGCTCCGGCGGGTTGCGGTAGTAGAAATGGATCGGATAGAGGCCCAGGCTGCGCCCGACACCGAGCTCGATCAGCCGCGTGAGCTGCGGGTACCGCACGGTCTGCAGCCATATGACCAGGTGCGTGCCCGCGTGAGTTTCCTGGACCACGATACGCTCGCCGCAATGGCGGCGCAGCGAGCTCATGAGCACCGCGCGGCGGTGCTCGAGCTCGCCGACGGTCTGCCGCAGATACTTCTCGAACTGGCGGCTGCGCATGAAGGCGGCCAGAGCCGCCTGCTCCACGGTCGGGCTGCCGAGATCGTCGAATCGCTTGGCGCGGCAGAGATCGTCGCGGATGCCCGGCGGACAGACGATGAAGCCCAGGCGCAGCGACGGGAAGAGCGTCTTCGAGAACGTCCCCACATAGATCACGCGGCCCGAGAAGTCCAGGGAGCGCAGCGCGGCGAGCGGCCGCTCGCGAAAATGAAACTCGCTGTTGTAGTCATCCTCCAGGATCCAGCTGCCCTGGCGGGCAGCGATGTCGAGCAGCTCCACGCGACGCTCGAGGCTCATCACCGCCCCCGACGGAAACTGATCCGACGGTGAGACACAGATCAGCCGTGCCCGGTGCCGGGCGAGCTCGCCGGTCACCATTCCGCTCTCATCGGTGCGCACGCTGACGACGCGCGCGCCGTGCGCAGTCAGCGACTGCATCAGGAAAAGATAATGCGGATCCTCGATCACGACCGTATCGCCTTCGTCGACCACGGCGCGCGCCGCGATACTGATGGCCTGCTGCGTCCCGCCGACGATCAATACGTCGCTCTCGGAGCACATCACGCCGCGCCGGCGCGCCAGATACTCGGCAATGGCCACGCGCAGCGGCGGAAAACCCTGGGAGTCGGGGTATTGGGGCCCGGCGACGCGCGATGCGGCCGCCAGCTTGCGGCTCCAGGAGCGAACCATGTCGAGGTCGAACGGCGGGTCGCAGTGCAGGTCGTAGCGCAGGCCGTCGCGCAGCCGGCCCAGGGTGTTCGATCCCAGCCTGCGCAGCCGCGCCGCGTAACGCGACTGGGGCGGCACGGCCGCCGGCGGCGAGGTGAAGCCGGGCGGCAGCGAGATGTCCGCCACCTGGGTTCCGGACCTCTCGTGGGAGGTCGTGAGCTGCTCGGCGCGCAGGATCTCGTAGGCCGTCATGACCGTGTTGCGCGAGAGATTGAGGGTCTCCGCCAAGGCGCGCGTAGCCGGCAACCGCTCCCCGGGGTGGAAATGACCGTCGACGATCGCGCGCTTCAGGACGCGGGCAAGCTGCTCATACAGTGCGCCGCGGCCGTCGAGCGGATATTTCGAGAGCAGCATCCTGGCACCATTAAACGTGCTTCAACTGGCACTTTCTGGTGCCAGCGGAGGACAGTACCCTAGCATAGAGATCGCGCGGCGCGGCGCGAAGTTGACTAGGATGGAGCGGACATGCGTATCCGTGCGACGCCAGGCCACATCATCTTCGCCCTCGCGGTCATGGGGCTCGGTGTCATCTCGCTCGTCACCGACCACTTCGAGGCCGTATGGGAGCCGGTGCCGCAGGGACTGCCGGCGAGGCACGCGCTCGCCTACGCCAACGGAGTATTGTTGCTTCTGTTGGGCGCGGGACTGCTGCGGCGCCGCGTGCGGGCGCGTGCGGCGCTCCTGCTGACGGCGTTCTTCGCCCTCTGGTTCATCCTCCTGCACGTGCCGATCGTGGCCGCGGCGCCCCGCAGTGCCGACGCCTGGTCGGGATTCGGCGAGTGCGGCACCCTCATCGTGGGCGCAATGCTGGTATTCGCGGGCGCCACGGCGGGCACGGACGATTCCCGGCCGCGCTTCCTGAGCGGTGATCGCGGTGTTGGACTCGCCCGGGTGATATTCGCGCTCGCCGCCTTCCTGATGAGCCTGGGGAACCTGGCCTATCTGCGGGCCAACGCCGATTTTCCGCCGGCCTGGATCCCGCATTGGATGGGCTGGGGCTACCTGGTGGGGCTGGGATTCATCGCCACCGGCCTCGCGGTGCTGTGCCGGGCGCTTGCGCGGCTCGCGACGTCCATGACCGCCTGGATGATGACCCTCCTGACGCTGGGATGCTGGGTGAGCTTCGTCGTCGAGGCGCCTGGCGAGAGGCTGAACTGGACGGGCCTCATGGTCTCCTCGGCGCTCGCGGGAGCCGGCTGGCTCCTGGCGGAGACGTACCGCAACGACGCCTGGCTGGCGCTTCCGTGGCGGCCTGGCGGCCGCCCCGCGGACGGCGGCGCTCCTGCCCCGGCCGGGATCGGGCAGTCTGTCACGCCCACTGGCGGCAAATAGGGGGATAATGTCGTCAGGTTGGAACCCACCATGAAGACCACCATCCTGGTCGCATGTGTAGCCGCACTGCTGCCCGTAGCGGCGTTGGCGGCGCCGCCGCCTGCATCCGCGGCAAAACCGGACCCCTCGGACACGTTGCTTGCGTCCCCCACTCAGCTGGACCGCGTGGGCCGTATCCTCGTTCCGGTCTACATCGACGGCAAAGGACCGTTCCGCTTCCTGGTCGACACCGGAGCGGACGGCTCGATGATCTCGCAGGCGCTCGTCCAGAGGCTCGGACTCGCCTCCAACCACACCAGCGACGAGCAGGTCCAGGGCACGACGGGCCTGGAGCGGCTGCCGTGCGTGACCATTGCCGACCTGCGCATCGGCTCCATCGTCAAACACAACGTCCACATGCCGGTGAGCCCCAGCCCCGTCATGACGGGGCTCGGCGGCATCCTGGGCATGGCGGGCTTCGGGCCGGTGCGGGTGCTGGTCGACTTTCACAACAACCGGGTTGAGATCGACCGCTCGAGCACCCGCCTGGTCGATGGCTATCTCGGCATCCAGGCCGAGCGCACGTCAGGGGGCCTGCTGATGATCCCCGCGAGCGTGGGAGACATCGACGTCGAAGCGGTGATCGACACCGGGGCCGAGGAGACGCTGGGGAATTCCGCGCTGCGGGCGGCACTGCTTCGTAACGCCGCCAAGCACCCCGAGGACGCCAGGATCTACGGCGTCACCAAGCAGGTCTCCGACGGCGGTATTTCCCCTTCGCCCACGATCGTTTTCGGTCCGCTCGTGGTCCAGGGCCTGGGGATCGTGTACTCGGACGTCCCCATCTTCAAGATCTGGCATCTGGACTCCCGTCCCGCGTTGATCATCGGCATGAACGTGCTCGGCTCGGTCGATGCGCTGGTGCTCGACTATCCGCGCGCCCAGGTGTACCTGCGGCCGATCCAGACTCCGGGGATCTCGGTCGATATCGATCAGAGCGTGACGCTCATCAAGCACGACTTCACCGGCGGCGACTGAGCGCCGTCCGGCGCCCGTCACGATGCGATCACGCGCCGGTCACCGGCCCGTCACGTCGGGCAGGTAGGGTTCCGCGGCGACCCATTGCACTGCGGGCCCTCCTTGCGGCACCTGACGAAGCTGACCGAGCGGATCGACGAGCGGTTGTTCCGCACCCTGTACTCGAGATCCCTCGTCTACAACACCTGTTGGGAAGACCCCGCCGTCGACCGCCGGGCGCTCGGACTCACGCGCGATGACGTCGTGCTGGTGATTACGAGCGCGGGCTGCAACGCGCTCGATTACGCGCTGCTCGCGCCGCGCCGGATCCATGCCGTCGACGCCAACCCGCGGCAGACTGCGCTCCTCGAGCTGAAGCTCGCGGGCGTGCGGGCCCTCGACTTCGATGACTTCTTCCGGCTGTTCGGCGCGGGCTTCCATCCCGACGTCCAGGCTCTCTACGAGCGGCGGCTGCGCGGCCAGCTCTCGCCGTTCGCGCGCGAGTACTGGGACCGCAACCACGGCTGGTTCGCGAGCCGGCGGGGCAGTTTCTATTTCCATGGCCTGTCGGGCCTGGTGGCCTGCGGCTTCAAGGCCTATCTCACCGCCCGCCCCGTGCTCGCCGCCTGCATTGCTGCACTCTTCGGCGCCGGGTCGCTCGATGAGCAGCGGGCCATCTATGCGCACGGCGTGGCGCCTCTCATGTGGGGCGCGGGCATGCGCTGGGCACTGTCCCGCCAGCTCACGCTCAGCCTGCTCGGCGTGCCCCGCCCGCAGCGCCGCGAGATCGAGGCGCAGCACGCCGGCGGAGTGGCCGCCTATGTGCGCGACTCGCTGGAGTACGTGCTCTGCCAGCTTCCCCTGGCGACCAACTACTTCTGGCGGCTGTATCTCGAAGGCCGGTATACCCGCTCCTGCTGTCCGGAATACCTGAAGGCTCACAACTTCGCGCGGCTCAAGGCCGGCCTCGCCGATTGCATCGAGCCGCACACCGCCACCGTCACGGCGTTCCTGCGGGGCGCGACCGAGCCGGTCTCCAAGTTCATCCTGCTCGACCACATGGATTGGATGGCGAGCCACGATCGGGAAGCGCTGGCCGAGGAGTGGCGCGAGATCTTCCGTCACGCCACGCCGGCCGCGCGCTTGATCTTCCGCAGCGCCCACCGCCGGCCGCGCTATCTCGAGGCGGTGACGATCGGCGGCACGAGCCTGATCGAGCGGCTGACCTTCCATGAGCGGACCGCCCGGGAGCTCGCGCGCGAGGACCGCGTCCATACCTACGCGGGCTTTCACATCTGCGATGTCGCCGCCTGAGCTGCTCGCCGACTCGCGCGTCCTGTGGCGGATGTTGCGTGGCCTGCCCCGCTCCGGCAGCGCCGCCGAGCGGCTGCAGGCTTTCTACGGTCCGCAGGCCAGCCGCTACGACGACTTCCGCAGGCGCCTGCTGCACGGCCGTGAGGAGTTGATCGGGCGCCTGCCGGCGGGACCCGGCGACCTCGTCGTGGAGCTCGGCTGCGGCACCGGCGAGAACCTGCAGCGGTTCGGCGGACGGCTCGCCGCGTTGCGCCAACTCGTTCTGGTCGATCTCTGCCCGGCGCTCCTCCAGCATGCGCGCAGGCGGGCCGCGACGCTCCCCAATGTCGAGGTCGTGGAGGCCGATATCACCCGCTACCGGCCTCCCGGGCCGGCGGACTGCGTCTATCTCTCGTACGCGCTCACCATGGTCGAGAACTGGCGGGCCGTCATCGCCAACGCCTTGGCGATGTTGCAGCCGGGCGGGACGCTGGGCGTCGTGGATTTCTACGTCTCACCGGCGCAGCCGCCGCCCGGGCGCAGCCGTCACCCGGCGTGGGAACGCTGGCTGTGGCGCCGGTGGTTCGGTCATGACGGCGTGCATCTGAACCCCAGCCACCTCGCGCAGCTCGAAGCCGCGTTGCCGTCGTGCGAGGTCTTCGAGCGGCGCGGCGGCGTGCCCTATCTTCCCGGCTTGACCGTGCCTCACTACCTCTTCCTCGGCCGCAAGCGCTAGCCCCCAGAGCCCCGCGGAAAAGAAGGCCGCGCGCAGCCGGCCCATCAATTGACTTGCGCGGATGGCTCAGCCCGCTACCATTTCCCGCTCGCCGCGGCCACCGGCCGCTGTCCCGAGGAGAGCAGCCTGTCGCGCGCAGTATCACCCGCCAGCCCCACCGAGGGCGCCGCCGCCCCGCCCCTGCCGCCGTCCGCATGGTGGGTGCGGCTGCTGTCGCACGTGCCCTTCGGGGCGCTTTATCGGCTCGCCGACCTTCTGGGGTGGCTCGCCTTCCGCGTCTTCCCCCACCGGGAGGATGTGGTGCGCGCCAACCTCTCCCAGTGCTTCCCGGAGCTCGATGAGGCCGGGCTGCGCGACATTCGGCGCCGCTACTATGCCGGCTTTGCCGACGTGCTGGTCGAGGTGATCAAGTCCGCCACTCTGCCGGCCGCGGAGCTGCGCAGGCGCGTGCGCATCGTCGGCATCGAGCAGCTGCAGGCGTTGCTGGCGCAAGGCCAGTCGGTATTGCTCGCCGCCGCGCACCAGTGCAACTGGGAGTGGATGCTCCTCGCCCTGTCGCTCGAGCTCGGATTCCCGCTCGACGCCGCCTACAAGCCGCTGGTCGACAGCTGGGCGGAGCGTGAGATGAAGAAGGTGCGCAGCCGCTTCGGCAGCCGCCTGATTCCCGCCAAGGAGCTGCTCGCCGACATCATCAAGCGCGGCAAGGTGGCGCGCGCCGTCGCCATGGTCGCCGACCAGGAGCCGACCACCAGCGAGCACAAGCACTGGACACGGTTTCTCAACCGCGACACGGCCTTCTACATGGGACCGGAGGAGATCGCCCGCGTCACGCGCTTCCCCGTGTTCTTTATCGGGATGAAGCGCACGGCGCGCGGCTTCTACGCGATGCAGTGCGTGCCGCTCTCCCGGCCGGGGGAGTCGGGAAAAACCGGCGAGCTGACCGAGCGTTACGTGCGCCTGGTCGAGCAGCAGATCCGCGATGCGCCCCCCGACTGGCCCTGGTCACACAAGCGCTGGAAGCTCAGGAAGTCGCTCTACGCCCGCTGATCGGCGGGCTCGCCCGCCGTTTCCGAGCCGGCGCGCCGCAGCTCACGCGGCAACCCGAAGGTCACCCGCTCCTCGCGTCCGGCCACCTCGCGCGGCACCTGGGCACCCCAGCTGCGCAGCTGCTCGAGGACACGCTGGACGAGAATCTCCGGCGCCGATGCGCCCGCGGTGACGCCGATCGACTGCTTGCCCTCGAACCACTCGCGCCGCAAGTCCTCCGGGCCGTCGACCAGGTAGCCTGGGATGCCGGCGCGGTCCGCCAGCTCCCGCAGGCGATTGGAGTTGGAGCTCGACCGCGAGCCCACCACCACCAGCAGATCGCATGCCGCGAGCAGCTTCTTGACCGCATCCTGCCGGTTCTGAGTGGCATAGCAGATGTCCTCCTTGCGCGGCGTCGCCAGCAGCGGGAACCGCCGCCTCAAGGCCTCGACGATCTCCGCGGTGTCATCGACGGACAACGTGGTCTGGGTGACGAACGCGAGGTTGGCCGGGCTATGCACCTCGAGCGTGCGGACATCCTCCTCGCTGCCGACCAGGTACATGCGGCCGCCGAAGGAAGTGTCGAATCTCCCCATCGTGCCCTCGACCTCGGGATGCCCCGCGTGGCCGATGAGGATCACCTCGCGCCCGTCGCGGGCGTATCGCTGTACCTCCATGTGCACCTTGGTCACGAGCGGGCACGTCGCATCGAATACGGTGAGCCCGCGTTGCTTCGCCTCGTCCTCCACGGCATGCGATACACCGTGCGCGGAGAAGATCACGGTGGCGCCGGACGGCACCTCCTTCAGCTCCTCGACGAAGATTGCGCCGAGCTCACGCAGCCGCTCGACGACGTGGCGGTTGTGGACCACCTCGTGACGGACATAGATCGGGGCGCCGAAGAGCGCAATGGCCCGCTCCACGATGTCGATGGCGCGATCGACTCCGGCGCAGAAACCGCGGGGATTGGCGAGAAGCACCTGCATCAAACGTTCTCCTTCTTCGGGCGGCGGCTCTCCAGCAAGGCATCGAGGAGCAGCAAGGCCGCGCCCACGGTAATGGCCGAGTCCGCGACGTTGAACGCGAACGGAAAGTACACACTGTGCCAGTGCGCGAGGACGAAATCGATCACGTGCCCGATGCGCAGCCGGTCGATGAGATTGCCGATGGCGCCGCCCAGGATCAGCGTGAGGCTGAGGCAGAGCAGACGCTGCCTGCGCCCGCCGAGACGCCGCAGCCAGAGCAGTATTCCGACGCCCACCGCCACGGCCAGGCCGGCGAACAGCCACTTCTGCCACCCTGAAGCGCCCGCGAGAAAGCTGAACGCGGCGCCCTTGTTGTACGTCAGGGTGAGATCCAGGATCGGGAGCACGCGCATCGTGCCATGGAAGGTGAGGTGCGCCACGACCCACGCTTTCACGAGCTGATCGAGCGCGATCACCACCGCCGTCACCGGCAGCCACCGCCAGCCGCTCGGCTCCCGCGCGGCAGCGCCGTCCCGGGGTCTACCGGCCACGCCGGTCTCTCGCTCTGGCGCGGCGCTCATACGAAACGCCGGTCCTCTCCCGGCCCTTCCACGTTGGTCACGCAGCGGCCGCAGATCTCCGGGTGCGCCGGGTTCGACCCGACGTCCGGCCGGCGCTGCCAGCAGCGGATGCACTTCGGGTCGGATGTCGGTTTCACCGCGATCCAGACGCCGCTGCTCCCGGTGTTGGCGGCAGGAACCGCATCGGCCGGCGGCGCGCCCGCCACGCGGTGGACGCGGGCATGGGAGGTGATGAAGAAGAAGCGCAGCTCCTCGCCCAGGGCGTTGAAGCGCGCGTACTCCTCCGGGGTGCAGTAGACATCGACCTCGGCGTCGAGCGGCGCTCCGATCGCGCCGCCATCGCGCAGTTTCTCGAGCTCGCGCGTCACGTCGCCGCGAAGCTGCAGCAGCGCCGGCCAGTCGACGTCGGTGGCGGAAACTTCCGGCACCGGATGCCAGGTCTCGAGAAACACCGACTCGGAGCGCTCGCCGGGCAGGAATCCCCAGATCTCCTCCGCCGTGAAGGACAGGATCGGCGCGAGCCAGCGCACCATGCACTCCGCGATGTGGTGCATCACGGTCTGCGCGGAGCGCCGCGCGCGGCCCGCCGCCGGCGTGGTGTACATGC
>JASHVV010000132.1 GCA_030044385.1 Gammaproteobacteria bacterium | reverse complement strand
CCGCGGCCGCGGTGCCGAGAAACGCCCGCCGGCTCATCGCGGGCGCCTGCAGGGAGCCCGGGTTCTCTGCTCTCTCACGCATCTCGCTCTCTCCGTCTGACTGACGCGAAAGCGGAATTCTAATCCGCGGGCTTGGCGGCTGCACGCCGGCCGTGGCAGCCGCCGTCGCTGCGGCGTAGGATCATCGTATGAGCCCCGGGACTGCGCAGCTGGCCGCCGTGATCGATGCCCGCGCGCGCGACCTCGGCGGCTTCGCCGTCGGCCGCGTGCTGCCCTCGGCGGCGCGCAGACTGATCGGCCCCTTCATCTTCTTCGATCATATGGGACCGGCGGCCTTCCCGCCCGGCCGCGGCATCGACGTGCGGCCGCATCCGCACATCGGGCTTGCCACGGTCACTTATCTCTTCGCGGGCGAGATCGTCCATCGTGACAGCCTGGGCTCGCACCAGCCGATCCGGCCAGGCGATGTCAACTGGATGACGGCGGGGCGCGGTATCGTCCATTCCGAGCGCACGAGTGCGCAACTGCGGCAGTCAGGCTCGCCTCTGGATGGATTGCAGCTCTGGGTGGCGTTGCCGCGGCGGGACGAGGAGACCGATCCCGCCTTCCACCACTATCCCGCCCGGGAGCTGCCGTCCCTCGTCATCGCGGGCGCGCGAATCCGCGTGCTCGCCGGCAGCGCCTTCGGCGAGCGCTCACCCGTCAGGACGCTCTCGCCTCTCTTCTATGTCGATGCCGCGATGCCGGCCGGCAGCGAGCTCTCGCTGCCCGATGAGCACGAAGAGCGCGCGGCTTATGTGGTCAGCGGCACGGTCGAATGCGGGAACCAGCACGCGGAGCGCGGCCGCATGCTGGTGTTCACCCGAGGCGTCCCGGCAAGCCTGCGCGCCGTCAACGACGCACGGGTGGCCCTCATCGGCGGTGCGCCGATCGACGGCGAGCGGCACATTTTCTGGAACTTCGTCTCCAGCTCCCAGGCACGGATCGAGCAGGCCAAGCGCGACTGGCGGGAAGGCCGGTTCGCCAAAGTACCCGGTGACGAGCAGGAGTTCATTCCGCTGCCGGACTGAGCGAGCTGCCGGCCGGAATGACTTCCCGCATCCGGTCGACCGTTCTGAGCGGCGGGAAGGCGCGCATCCAGATTGCGACCACGGCCAGCGTTCCCAGCCCGCCCACGATGACCGCGGGCACCGTTCCGAGGAGCGCCGCCGTGACCCCGGACTCGAAGCCGCCGAGCTCGTTGGAGGCGCTGATGAAGAGCGTGCTCACCGCGCTGACCCGGCCGCGCATCGCATCGGGCGTCGCGAACTGCACGAGGGCGGAGCGGATGTACACGCTGATCTGATCGGCGGCACCCGTGACGGCGAGCGCGGCAAGGGACAGGCCGAAGTCCGTCGACAGGCCGAACACGATCGTGCCGACGCCGAAGACCGCGACAGCGGCAAACATGGTGCGACCGACGTTGCGCTCGACCGGCCGGCGTGTGAGACAGAGCGCCGTGATCGCGGCGCCGAACGCAGGAGCGCTGCGCAGGAGGCCGAGACCCGTCGGTCCAACGTGGAGGATGTCGCGCGCGTAGACGGGCAGGAGGGAGACGGCGCCGCCCAGGAGCACCGCGAAGAGATCGAGCGAGATCGCGCCATAGACGACCGGGCGCGAGCGCACGAACCGCACGCCCTCGCGAACCCTGGCCAAGCGGCCCGCCAGCGCCGCCGGATCGGGCACAACGCGTCTGCCGCCGAGAAACAGCATGCCGACGGCGCTCACCAGGGCGCCGATGAGCGCCCCGCCGTAGGCGATCCCCGGCCCCAGCGCATAGGCGAAGCCGCCGAGCGCAGGCCCGCCGATGACCGCGAGCTGGGTAACGGAGGAGCCCCAGGCCAGTGATTTCGGCAGCTTCTCGGGCGGCACGAGGAACGGCAGCAGCGAGCGGCTCGCCGGCCCCGAGAAGCCGCGCGCCGTGCCGTAGAGCAGGATCACGCCATAGAGCGGCGCGACGGAGGCTTGACGGGTGAGGACGAAGAGCAGCAGCAGACCGCTCGACAGCGCCTCGAGGAGACTCGCCAGCGTGATGATGCGCCGCGGATCGAAACGATCGGCCAGCTCCCCCGCGGGCAGGGCGAGCAGGAACATCGGCACGAACTCGACCCCGCCCACGATCCCGAGCGCCAGCGGACGGTGTGTCAGGTCATAGACCTGCCAGCCGACGCAGACCGACTGCGCGAGCACCGAGATCCGCGACAGAACGCGGAGGCAGAGATACAGCGGCAGGTCGCGGCCGCGATACGGACCGCTAATGGCCGGAGCCCGCCCGCGCGTGCAGATAGCTCACCGCAGCCAGATCCTGCACGATGTGCCCGAGGGACTTGTAGACCGTGATCTCCTCCGGCGAGGTGCGGCCGGGAATGCGGCCGAGCAGAACCTCGCCGATCTCGGCCACGATGTGACTGTCGTCGATGAGTCCTGCTTCCCTGGCGAGCAGGAACTCCGCGGCTGCGGCCAATGCCGAGCGCCGGCTGTCGACGATGTAACGGCTCTCCCGAACCAACGCGTGATCGATCTCCACCGGTCCCGCGCGGCTGGAGCCGACGACATTCACGTGGGCTCCGGGCCGCACCCACTCGCCGAGCAGCACAGGAGTGGGTGAGCTCGTCACGGTGCAGATGACGTCGGCGGACGATGCTGCCTCACGTCCCTCTTTGACCGCCCTGATCGGCATTCCAACATCACGCTGCATGACGTTGGCAAAGTGAACGGCGTGGTCCGCGGAGCGGCCCCACACCAGAATCTCCTCGAACTGGCGGACGCGAATGAGCGCGCGGATGTGCGATGTGGCCTGCAGGCCGCAGCCGAATATCGCCAGCGTCCTGGCGTCTCGCCGCGCGAGCACATCGGTCGCAACCGCCGATGCGGCTGCAGTGCGTATCTCCGTGACCTCACCGGCATCGGCGATGCACGTCACGCAACCGGTTTCGCGGTCGAAGAGCACCACCACGCCGCGGTGCGCGGAGCGGCCCGGCAGCTCCGGATCGGCAAACACCGACAGCAGCTTGGCGCCGAACCCGTGCGGCGCGGCCAGTGTGCCCGGCATGAGGCCGAAGAATCTGGCGGGAGCGATCTCGAAGATGCTGCGCAGCGGCTGCGGCCTGCCTTCGGCGCTGAGCTCCGCCATCGCCGTCCGGACGGCCGCGATGCAGCCGTCATAGTCGAGCCCGGCGCGCACCTCCCCGGGGCCGTAGAATGGGACGGTCGCCTTGAAGCCGGGCGCCGTCAAACCCTCTTCGTCCAGCCGTGCGTGTCCTCGAGCTCGCCGCGCTGGATGGACACGAGCCGCTCGCGGAGCTTGCGCGTGTGGGGCCCGACCTCGCCGTTGCCCACCCGGCGCTCCTCACCGTGGTAGATCAGCGCACCGACGCCTGTCAGCACAGCAGCCGTACCGGAGAGCACGGCCTCGCCGTTACGCGCCCACTCCAGCATCTCGGCGACGTCGAAGACCCGCTCCTCGACCTGGTAACCCGACTCCCGCGCCAGCGTCAGCACCGAGTCGCGGGTCACGCCGTGGAGGAATGTCGAATCGAGACTGCGGGTGAGCACCTGCCCATCGCGAAGCAGCAGGAAGTTGGCGGCGCCGGTCTCCTGCACCGAGCCGCCCGGACAGAACAACACCTGATCGACGTTGTACTTGCGCCGCGCCTCGAGAGTCGGGCCGAGCGCCGCGGCGTAGTTGCCGCCCGTCTTCACCCTGCCGGTCTGCGAGGCCGTGCGCGCATTGACGTCCTCGATGTAGATGCGCAGCGGCTTCATGCCGCCGGCGAAGTAGTCCCACACCGGGCTTGCGAGCACGATGAGGCTCGCCTCGGCGGCCGG
>JASHVV010000131.1 GCA_030044385.1 Gammaproteobacteria bacterium | reverse complement strand
GCGGTAGTCGGGACACTGCTGCATGCATTTGCGGGACCCCTGCGGCATGCCCTTCCCGGATTGGTTGCGGATATGGCGAATGACGCCGACTTGGCCGAGGCGATCCGCAAGGAAGTCCTCGGAACCCGCCGCAGATCAATGCGTGAGGCTCTCGCCAGGGCCGTCGCCCGCGGCGAGATTCGCGGAAACTTCGATGTGGAGTTGATCCTCGACATGCTGACCGGTCCCTTCTATTACCGGACGCTCTTCGGGCATGCACGAATCAGTCGTCGCATGGCTCACGAGGCCGTGGAGTACGTTTTGCGCGTCGTCGAGGAACCCTGACGCCGCCGATTCCTTGCCGCCTGATTCGTGAGCGTCAGAGCGACCGTACATGTCGGGGCCTGCGTGTGGCGAGATGCCGCGCCAGATCCTCGGCGTGCGCGCGAAGCTCTTGGATTTCCGTTGTGTCCCCATGATCAGCGCAGCGCAAAGGACCGACAAAGTAGAGGTCGCCGACTGCTCGGCCGCTTGCCCCCCGCAGAGCGCCGAATTCATCCGTCAGGAGGCCGAGTCCGAGCGGGTCCGGCACGGCGAGACCCCTGGTGAAGAGCGAGTGCAACAGGCGGTTCGGGGTGTTCCGCAGGTCGTAGTCCGGTCCAGTGCAGTTGATGATGCGGCCAACCTCCAGCATCCTCTCGGTACGTTCGCCCCGCGGGCGCCACCTCACGCGGATCTGCTTGCCGGCGATCTGCATTGCAATCAGGCGGCCTGCGTGCACTCGAAGCGTACCGTTCGCACGCAATTCCTCGATGGCGCTCCAGGTGGGCGGCGGGAGCCTGTGCCGGAGCGCGTCCCAGTAGACCCGCACATGCCGCAAGTACTGCCGCCGTTCGTGTTCGGGCAACTCGTGCCAGAGAGTCGGAGCGATGGCGTATAGCCTGGAGATCGTTCCGCGCCAGTCTCGATCGGACTGCACAGCCTGCTCGCATAGCTCGCGGGTGAGCCTGAAGAGTCGCCTGATCGACAGCGGAGGCTGCGTGAGCGGCGCAGGGTCGCCGACCTGGTCGTCGGAAGTGCGAAAGTCCGTCCGGCGCGCAGGGATCAAACCGTGGCGCGAGATTGCGTGGATGACTGCTCGGCCGCCGGCACTCTCGTTGCCCGCGATGGCGACGTCCGCCATCGTGGGACCCGTCCCCGCGAGCAGGACGGATTCACCCGGCTCGAAGTTCGGAGGGGTAGGCCATGGGTCCTCCACGTATCGGGACGAGCCGCGCACGCTCTCAGCCGCGGGGAGCCGTGCCGGCGGCGGATTGCCGAGCGCGAGCACGATCGTATTGGTGGCGAGCATGCGCCCGTCAGCCAATCGTATGCGAAAGGAGGAGGGCGTCTGTTCGATTGCAGTCGCAGACCCTTGGATACGGACGAGCCGCACGTGAGATGGTGATGCTGCGTCCGCGCGTTGCAGCTTCCACTGCAGATAATCCCCGTAGAGCTCGCGCGGTACGAAATCATTCGCCGTCGCGGGCGGCAGATCGCGCTGGATGAATTTCAGGAATTCCAGGGGATCAGTGGAAGTTGCCGACATGCGGCCGATCGGCGCGTTGAGGAGGTAGGGATATGGCCGACTCGCATAGGCGACGCCGCGGCCGATTTCACCTCGATCGAGCAGTAGAATCCTGAGCGCCCGGGGATGCTCCATCTGCAACAGATTGGTCGCGACGAGTGTGCCGCTGAAGCCCGCTCCGATGATCGCGATCGTTTGAATCGTGGGTTCGCGCGCGAAAGGGCGGAACGACAGCTCGCCGGGATTCATGTGCTCACTCGCCGTCTGACTCATTGGGTAAGACCCGCGCCGCCCTTGTGATTCAATTTCGTCGGCGGGCGCACCCTCTGACATCGGCTTGTGCGAGTTTGTTCCGCGTCCGAGCGGGATGCCGCTTACGGGAACGTCCCGATTGCCAGGCACATGGCAGCTCGAGACGAGCTCAGCATTCGTGGAATGAAGCTCGGGATCGGACCGAGAGAGATCTTCCGCGAAAGCCTCGCGGGGAAATTCGAGCTTGCGGGCTCCAGCGAAAGTTGCGCTTGAACTATATACGAGCCGCAGTGTATCGTAAAGAAGGGCGCGGCGAACTGAGAAGCGCGCCATACGGGCGGTCGGATTTCGGAGCAGCGCGTTCGCGAGAGGGAATAGCGCATCCTGTTAAATTCCAAGTAAAAAATCGCGATATATCGTCGTTGTTCCGGAGACATCGTGGGTGATGGAAAGCCCTTAATGCGAACGCTTCGAAGCCCACAGATGAGCGCGAGCTCCGCTGGCGCCGTTGCCGCGGCGCCCGAAGAGATGACGGGTGAGCCGCGGCATCCGGAAGAGTGGTGGACGTACGCGGTCTACACGCTGGTTGCCCTTGGCTGCATCGTCCTCGCCTATTATCAGTTTCATGCCGTCGTACTGCGCATCCTGGCGATCGCCGCGAAGCGGCGCAGCGTCCGCGCGCTCGCCTATCCCGCTCTCTTCTGGCTGGGGCTCGACTCCCTCCTCATCGTCATTCGTACGGTCCTCTGGATCATCTACCGTCCCGCGCCCGCCGCGACTCGGGAAAACGCCCCACGGCTCACCATCATCATCCCGGCCTACAACGAAGGCGCGATGGTGCTGCAATCGATCGAATCGGCGGCGACGGCCGATTACCCCCATGATCGGCTGGAAATACTGGTCGTCGACGACGGTAGCAGGGACGACACCTGGAGTTACATCTCACAGGCCGCAAAGCGCCACCCGAGACTCGTAACCGCGCTGCGCCAAGACCGCAACCGCGGCAAGCGGGAGGCGCTCGCCCTCGGCTTCAGCCGCGCGCGCGGGGAGATCCTGGTGACGATCGATTCCGACAGCGTGATCGAGCGCGGCGCGCTCCTCGCTCTGAGCGGGCCGTTCCGCGATCAGAGGATCGGCGCGGTAGCGGGCAGAGTCGAGGTGTACAACCGCCGCCGCGGCATCATTCCCCGCATGCTGCAGGTGCGATACATGCTCTCCTTCGACATGCTCCGCGCCACGGAATCCGTGTACCGCAACGTCTATTGCTGTCCTGGCGCGCTCACGGGCCTGCGTGCCTCGGCTGTCCGCCAGGTGCTCGAGCGCTGGAAGAATCAGGAATTCCTCGGATCCCGCTGCACGTTCGGCGAGGATCGCGCCATGACCAATTATCTTCTCGACGGCGGATATGACACCGTCTATCAGCGCACGGCGGTCGTGCATACCCTGGTGCCGATCACATATGCGAAGCTCTGCAAGATGCTGCTGCGGTGGAATCGTTCCTACGTCCGGGAAGAGATCCGCTTCACCCGCATCGTATGGAAGCGGCCCTGGCGGACGTGCGGCATGGCGCTTTTCGATCGCGCGATCACCAATTTCCGCTATCCCGCGTCGTATTGCGGGCTCGCGCTGCTGCCGGTCCTGGTAATGCAGGCTCCAATCATCACGCTACCCATGATGATCACCATGGTGGCGAAGTCGTTCTTCAGAGTACTCTATTACTTGCGCAGCGAGCGCTCGATGAATTTTCTGTACGGCGTGCTGTACGCATACTACTCGTCGATTGCGCTTTCCTGGATCTTTCCCTATGCCCTTGCGACCGTCCGTTCGCGCAAGTGGATGACACGATGATGGAGGAGCCGAGTGGGATGTATCGTGGCGCATTGCTGAGGGGCTGTCGATGAGCTGGTGGCGGCGTTCGAAGCTGCGCGCTGACACAGCCGGTCTGCCCGGGTTTCGTGAGTGGGCAACGCTGCGGCTGCTCGGCGCGCGGTCGCGGCGACTCTTTCTGCAGGTGGGCCTTCCCTGGGGAGCGGCCCTGCTCGTCGGCCTGGTCTCGGTGTTGTACACCAACTGGAGCACGGAAGCGTCCAATGCCTTCATTGGGTGGATCGCCGGACGCCCCTGGCTCGCATTCCTCATCACACCCGCCCTGACCGTCGTGGCGCTATTCCTCACCCGACGCTGGTTTACCGGCAGCGAGGGCAGCGGCATTCCGCAGGTGATTGCAGCGCTCCACGCACCGCGCACGCAGGAGGAAGACACGCTGATGCGGCGCCTGTTCGGTCTGCGCGTAATCGTAGGGAAGATCGCCATCTCGCTGATAGGCCTGCTGGGCGGCCTCACCATAGGCCGCGAGGGACCGACGGTGCATATCGGCGCGGCAATCATGGCGGAGACCCGTCGCTTCTATCCGCATCGCAACGTGCAGCTCGAGCGGCGTCTTTTGCTCGCCGGTGCGGCGGCGGGCCTCTCGGCGGCGTTCAACACGCCGCTCGCCGGCATCATCTTCGCCATCGAGGAGCTGGCGCGCGATTTCGAAAGCCGCACCAACGGCATCATGATCACGGCCGTGGTGTTCTCGGGCCTCACCTCGCTCGCGCTGGCGGGCAACTATCTTTACTTCGGCCAGATCGACGTGCCCGAGAATCTGGGTGGCGCCTTCGTCCTGCCGGTAGTCCTGTCGGCGGCGCTCTGCGGCCTCGTCGGCGCGGCGTTCAACCTGGCGCTTCTGCGCTGGCGTATCTGGATGCCCGATTGGCTCATCGCGCTGCGTGCGCGCAGGCCCCTGCTCTATGCGCTGGCCATCGGACTCGCAGTGGCGGCGCTTGGCGTTGGCACTCACGGTGAGACCTGGGGCAGCGGTTATGACCAGGCGCGGCACCTGCTGACGGGCGCGGCGCCGCTCTCGGAAGGCTATGCGATCACCAAGTGGGGCGCCATGGTCGTGAGCTACATGGCCGGCATTCCCGGCGGGCTCTTCTCACCGTCACTGTCGATCGGGGCGGGTCTCGCTCAGTGGGTGCATGCGGCCTTCGGTTGGGCGCCAATGGCAGCCGTCATCGCGCTGTGCATGACGGGATACCTTGCCGCGGTGACTCAGTCGCCGATCACATCCTTCGTCATCGTAATGGAGATGACCAATGGCACCGGCATGGTCATTCCGATGATGGCGACGGCACTCGCCGCCGCGCGCATATCCGCCATTTTCACACCGCCCCTCTACGAGGCGCTCGCCGAGAGCAACTATTTCGGGGTCGCGGCCCTGCCGCCGGGAGGCTTCCTGCAGACGAAGCCAGTGCCGCCGCCGGGAGCGTGAGGACCATCGAAGATGCCAAAGCAAGAGTTTCGTGCCGCCGTGTCGCTGGCGGCGGTGTTCTCCGTACGGATGCTGGGTCTTTTCATGATCTACCCGGTATTCGCAGCCTTCGCGCGCCAACTCACCGGCGCAACTCCCTATAAGATCGGACTGGCGCTCGGCATCTACGGCCTGAGCCAAGGTCTGCTGCAGATGCCGTTCGGCCTGCTCTCCGACCGCATCGGACGCAAGACCATGATCGTCCTGGGGCT
>JASHVV010000130.1 GCA_030044385.1 Gammaproteobacteria bacterium | reverse complement strand
GCATCAGACTAGCTGCATTTGAGCGACCGGGGTGTTCGATATGCATAAGCTGCGTGCCGCCGCGGCAGTCGTGGGGATCGTTTTGGCATGGGGCACCGCACTGGCGGCGTCGAAAAGCGATCCGCCGCCTCCTTGGGCATTCATCCTTCTGCAACACGAGAGCGACCCGCCGCCCACGAGCCGGCGGGTCACGGTCCCCGGATCCGAGCTGCACGTGACCGGGAAGGCGGTCATCGATCCCTTTGCCGTCACGGACTGGTTTCCCGAGGACCATCCCCCGATGCCGCATGTCGTCGCTTACGGGCGTCGGCCGCATCTATGGGCTTGCGGCTACTGCCACATGGCGACGGGCGTCGGCGACCCGGCGAGCGCCGCGCTCGCGGGTCTTCCGGCCGCCTATATCGAGCAGCAACTGGCCGAATTCCGCGCCGGGCGCCGGCAATGCGCCGTGGCCAGGACTGCATGCGGCATAGCCATGCGGCAGGTCGCCCGCGAGGTGAGTGCGGCGGACGCGCAAGCGGCGGCGACCTATTTCTCGAGGCTTCCCTATCGCCGGTACATCCACGTGGTTGAGGCCACGATGGTGCCGAAAACGCGGCACGGAAACCTGTATCCGATCACGCTGGCAAGCGGCGGCGAGGAACCGCTGGGCCTGCGCATTCTGCAGGTGCCGGACAGCGACGCGCTCGAGGAGGACGGCGACTGGCGAGTGTCCATCACGGCCTACGTTCCGCCGGGAAGCGTGGCGCGCGGCAGGGCGCTGGTACGAGGCGGCGCCGGCGCGCTTCCCTGCGCCTCTTGCCATGGCGCGCGGCTGCAGGGGGAGGGCGCGGTGCCGCCCCTTGCCGGGCGCCCGCCGACTTACATCGTCCGCCAGCTCTACGACATCCAGTACGGCTATCGTAGTGGTACCGCCGTGGCGCCGATGCGGCCCGAAGTCGCCCATCTGACCGCGGGCGATCGCATCGCCATCGCCGCCTATCTCGCCTCGTTGCGGCCGCGCGCCCCATGAGCGCACCCGCCGTCTCCGTCCACCTCGAAGAACCGGTAGACTGTCGCGCGTGACCAGCGGGAGCGCGCCAGTGAGTGCCAAGCGGATTCGCTCAGTTCTTGTCTCGATAGCGGTATTGCTGCCCGCGGCCTGCTGGGCGAATCAGCCGACATCGGTTGCAGCGTTGAGCAGGGCCGCGGCACGGGGCGATGCCATGGCCGAATTCAACCTCGGGCTCGCCTACGCGAATGGCGACGGTGTCCCGCAGGACGACAAGCAGGCGGTTGCGTGGTGGCGCAAGGCCGCGGAACAGGGAGTCACCGACGCGGAGTACTGCCTTGGAAAGGCCTACTATGTCGGTCGGGGCGTTCCACTGGATGAGCAGCGGGGCGTATTGTGGATGCGCAGGGCCGCGGAACACGGCAACATCCACGCGGAAACCGGCCTTGGATTCGCCTTCGATCTCGGGCGGGGTGTGCCGCAGGACTACAGCCAGTCCGCAGCGTGGTTCCGCAAAGCCGCGGAACAGGGCAGCACCGCCGCGCAAACCGGCCTCGGACTCGACTACGCGATGGGGCGGGGCGTTCCGAAAAATTCCGTACTGGCGTATACGTTGATCGATCTCGCCGTCACCAGCGGCGATCAGAGTGGAATGAACGCCTACCGCCTGCTGCAGGAAGAGCTGACACCCGCGCAGCTCGCTCAGGCAAAGACGCTGGCGGCTCACTGGAAAGTCGGCACGCCGCTGCCCACCGCGCCCTAGCGTCGGTAGGCGGGTGATTCCCGCCAGCGGAATCCCCCTAATCGGCCAACCCCCGTGTCGCAACGTCGATCCGCCCGAGAATCTGCGGCGTCATCTTCTCGATGAGGGGCAGCGCTTGCAGATTGCTGTGCAGCTGCTCGATTCTCGAGGCCCCGGTAATGACGGAGCTCACGTTTGGATTCGCAGCAGCCCACGCTATCGCCAGCTGAGACACGCTCGCGCCCAGCTCCGCTGCAATGGGCTCCAGACTCTTCACAGCGGCATTCTTCGCCGCATCGGTCAAGCGGTTGCGCAGGAAGGCCATGCTCGCCATGGTGCCGCGGCTATCCGGCGGGATCCCTTGCGCATACTTGCCGGTGAGCAAGCCGTAAGCGAGCGGGCTCCAGGTCGTCAGACCCAGGCCAATGTCATCGTATAGCCGCAGATATTCCTCCTCGACTCGCCTTCGATGGAAGAGATTGTATTGCGGCTGTTCCACGACCGGACGATGCCAGCCGTGCCGATCGGCGATCTCCCAAGCGGCCCGGATCTCCGCCGCGCTCCATTCGCTCGTTCCCCAGTACAGCGCCTTGCCCTGCTCGATGATGTCGTTCATGGCGCGAACCGTCTCATCGATCGGCGTCGAGGGATCGCTGCGATGGCAGTAGATCAGGTCTATGTATTCGAGCCCGAAGCGTTGCAGCGAGCCATCGATGGCCTGCATGAGATACTTTCGATTGAGCGTTTTATTCCGGTTGATGCCGTTCCCGCCGTCGGCGAGTCCAAAAAAATACTTGGATGAGACCACATAGCTCACGCGCGGCCACGCAAGCGCTCTGAGGGCCTGTCCCATTATCTCCTCGCTCCGGCCCTCCGCGTAACCCTCGGCATTGTCGAAGAAGTTCACGCCGGCATCGAATGCCGCCGCCATCATCTCCACGGCGAGATTCCTGTCGACGCGCTCGTGATACGTCGCCCACGAGCCCAGGGAGAGAACACTCAGCTTCAGGCCGCACCGGCCCATTTTGCGGTAGAGCATGCAAATACCTCCAGCGTTTCGCGCGGCGCCGACGTCTCAGCGGGGCACCGCGACGTCGGCGGGTGGGCAGCCCGGGGTCGGTGAGGGCGAGCCTTCGACGTAAGGAATGCAGAAAGCTTCGTAATGCGCGAGCGTATCCGGCGGGGGCGCGACGCCAGGGGACAACGGACGGTGCGAGATCGATTGGAAGTAGGCGATGCTCGCATCGCGCCACCACTCGGAATCCTTCTCCTGGATGGTCAGGAAAGCCGCCGTGAGGCGATAGCGTCGGCTGTCGACGTACGGCGCCAGCGTGCTCCAGGTGGCGCGCGCCTGCTTGACCCACGCGACACCCCGGTCGTAGTGCAGCAGCAGGGAGTCCCACACCGTGCGCCCGGAGCGCAGCCGGTAATCCCAGGAGACGTGATGGAACCAGAGGAGGAGGTTCTCCGGACAGGTCGCGAGGTTGCCAAACTCCGCGGCGAGGTGCGGGGAGTACTCCGCGACAGCATCGCTGCCGCTCGCCGTGCGGTCAAATCCTATGCCGCTGGCGTCGGCCCGGCTGTAGTAAGTGTCGCTCCAGTCGGGCGGCATGGTCTTCGAGGGCGCTACCCAGGGACCCGGACCGAAATGGGTGCCGGCGGCCATCTGGCTCACGAGTCCGAGCGGCGTCATGTAGTCGACTGCGGCTTCGCGCGAGCCCATCATCATTTTCACCACCGGACCCACGAAGCGCGGGTCGCTGGTGAAGGTCATCTTCACCCACTCCTCGGCGATCTGCCGTGCGGACAGGTCGGGATTCCACGCCATCCGGCCGAAGACATACCAGTTGGCCTGGTTGAAGATGGATCCGCACCAGTTGCGGTCGGAGCCTGTGTTGGCCACTCCGGCGATCGCCGTCAGCCGCTCCCCGTAGAGCGAGCCGTCGATCACGCGTGCGATCGTCGAGTCCGCGCCCTTGGCCCAGGTGTCAGCGCGCAGCGTTTCCTCGTATAGAGGCCCCATGTAGACGAAGCTCGTCCGCTGGCCGAGGTACTCCTTGGTGATCTGCAGCTCGAGCGCCACATTGGTGTGCGGCATCGCACCGAAGAGCGGATGGAAGGGCGCGCGCGGCTGGAAGTCCATGGGGCCGTTCTTCACCTGCACCACCACGTTGTCCGCGAACTTGCCGTCGAGCGGCTTGAACGTGTCGTACGCCTGCTTCGCGCGATCCTCCGAATGGCTGCTCATCGAGTAGACGAACGCGCGCCACATGACGATGCCCCCGTGAGGGGCGAGCGCATGCGCGAGCAGGTTGGCCCCTTGCGCCTGGGTGCGTCCGTAGTCTTCAGGTCCCGGCTGTCCCTCGGAGTCGGCCTTCATCACGAAGCCGCCGAAGTCGGGGATGTCCCGATAGATCTCGGCGACCTTCGCGGCCCACCACGCCTGCACCTTCGGATCGCGGGGATCGGCGGTCTCGAGCTTGCCCAGCGTCACGGGCGCGCTGAAAGGCACGGAGAGATACACCCTGATGCCATAGGTACGCAACACGCTTGCGAGCGCCGCGGCTTTGGCGAGGTAGAGTGGCTCCAGGATATCGGGCGTGGCGTTGACGTTGTTGAGCACCGTACCGTTGATGCCGATCGAGGCGCAGGCGCGCGCGTAGTCGGTGTATCGCGGCGAGAGATATTCCGGTAGCTCGGCCCATTGCCACAAGGCGTCGCCGGCATAGCCGCGCTCCACCGAGCCGTCGAGGTTGGCCCAGTGATCGAGCACCCGGCGACTGATCTTCGGGCTCGAGGTGATGTCGAGATGCTCGATGGGCTGGCGCGTTTGCAGCAGCCGCAGGAAGCCGAACGCGCCGTAGAGCACGCCGACGTCGGAGTTCGCGGCGATGACGGTGGCCGTATGACCATGAATCGTCACCGTGCGGATGAGATAGCCCTGCGCGCCCGCGCGATTCAGATCGAGCGGCAGCCTGCGCACGAGAGCGGATGAGCGAGGAGTTCCGAAGACGATTGCGCCGTCGCGCGTCACGTCGCGCGACTGCTGTGGCTCTGCGCCCAAGAGACCCGTCAGCCCTCGCAGCAGCTCGGCTTGCGCCGCGCGTAAGGTAGGGGAGAGGTCCGCGGAAGCGCCGGGCGCCGCGGCGGGTTCGTTGGCATGCGTCCCGGTGATCAGCTCCGTCACCGAGGCGCGGTAGCGCGGGAGCCACACGCCGTGCACCGGAAGGTAGCGCAACCAGAGGCGGTAGCCGTCCTCCGCCGGCCGGGTGATTGCAGAAGCGGCGGGCGGCGAGTCCGCGCGAGCTGCGTGCACAACGAGCAGGCATGCCGCCGCGAGCGCTGACGCGAAGATCGCCGCCGACGCGCGCAGGCTCATCTGCAGGACATCCGTTCGCAGAACTGGATTCGGCATGAGAAGCCCTCAGGTGCACCGCCGGCGAGTATTGTATGATAGCGCTCTCAATTTCCTGCAATCAACATCGTCGCTGTGGGAGATTCCAAGATGCAGTGGCCTGGTCAAGGTTTGGGAGGGCGCGGGAGCATGGGCGCGGGCCACGTTGCCGGGCTCGTCGCGGCTTCGCTGCTGGTTGGCGTGCTGGGCAGCCCGGTCGCTCTGGCGGCGCCCGGCAAAGCGCCGGCAAAGGCGCCCAGCTTCGGAGTTTCCCCGGCGACAGTGGCGGCGTCGAAGCAGGAGGAAAGGCGGGAGATGCGCGTACTGGGCATCAAGGCGTTGCGCCCGACGCCGAATGCCGTGGATCCGCACGCTCCCAATTTCGCCAATTATGACGAAGCGAAGGCAACTCCCTATCCGAACCTGCCGCCGCTCATGACCTTGAACGATGGAGCCAGGGTCACGACCCTGGCGCAGTGGCGCGAGCGACGCGCGCAACTGGAAGCTTTGTTCAACGAGTACGTCTACGGGAAGCTCCCCGATCATATCCCGTCTGTGACCTGGAAAGTCGCGAGTGTCCGTGTGCAAAAAGTCTACGGCATTCCCGCAGTCGTCGCGCACGTGGTGGGCGAGGTAGACAATTCGGGCGACCCGGCCATCACCGTCGATATTCCCGTGACTGTCGTGACGCCCGCCGCGACCCGAGGGAAGAGAGTGCCGGTCATCATAGGCGGCGGACTCCTTCAGACTCATCCGTTCCTCGTCGGATTCAACGGCGATCACGGACCTTACATGCATATTCCCGGCATGAGCATGTGCATCGCGGTCGGGCCGCCGAGCGAGCCGTCGGGGGAGTTGCTGCTCGAGCGCGGCTGGGGGTTCGCATCGATCGACTACAATGCAGTGCAGGCGGACAACGGCGCCGGCCTCGACCAGGGCATCATCGGCCTCACCAACAAAGGAAGGCCGCGCAAGATGGACACCTGGGGCGTCTTGCGCGCCTGGGCCTGGGCCGTCAGCCGCACCGTCGACTATCTCGATACCGATCCGGACGTCGACTCCCACAAGATCGGCGTGATGGGTCATTCGCGAAACGGCAAGGCCGCGCTGGTGGCGCTGGTCTATGATCCGCGTATCGCCGTGGGTTACATCTCTTCCTCGGGCAAGGGCGGCGCGGCGCTTTATCGCCGCTCTTACGGAGAAACGATCAGCAATCTCACCTCGCCGACCGAGTACCATTGGTTCGCGGGCAATTTCCTGCGCTACGGCGCAGTCGGGCATTCGGCCAACGAGATGCCGGTGGACAGTCATGAGTTCATCGCGCTGGCGGCGCCGCGCGCCATCTTCATCGGCGGCGGCTCGCTGATCCTGCATCCGACCTGCGCCATTCCGGGCGATGCCTGGCAGGACGCGCGCGGCATGTTCATGGCTGAAGCGGCGGCGAGCCCGGCCTGGAGGATGTACGGCGAGAAGGGTCTCGGGACCAGGACGCCCTTCCCCCCGGTCACCACCCTGGTGGGCTCGAAGTACATGGCGTTCCGGCAGCACCTTTACGGCCATACGCCCGCGCCCAACTGGCCCTATTTCATTGAGTTCGCAGCGCGTGTCTTTGCCACCAATGAGTGAGCCCCTTCAAGGTGGAGGGACGATGCGAGTCGGGATCGTCGGGGCGCGCTTTGCCGCGAGGCTGCACTTCGAGAATTATCGGCGCGTATACGGCGTTCCGGTGCGCGTCGCGGGCGTCTATTCCGTATCGCGGGAATCACGCGAGGCCTTCGCCCGGGAGCGCGGCATCGCCGCGTGCGCGAGCTTCGAGGAGCTCTGCGACGCGTGTGACGTGATCGACATCTGCGCGCCGCCGGTCACGCATGCAGCGCTCGCGGCCGAGGCGCTGGAGCGCGGCAAACACGTCATCATCGAGAAGCCGTTGACGGGCTTTTTCGGGCCGCCCGACGCGACGGCAGACTTCCGGGGGGACGGGTTCTCCAAAGAGGTGATGCTGTGCGAGGCGGTCGCGAGCTGTCAGCGCGTCCTCGAGGCGGCGCGCACGAGCGGCAAGCGCATCGGTTATGCGGAGAACTGGGTCTACGCGCCTGCGGTGGAAAAGGAGCGTGAGATCCTGCGCAAGACCGGAGGGCAGATTCTGTGGATCATCGGCGATGAGTCGCATAGCGGCTCGCATTCGCCGTATTACGGCGATTGGAGGCATTCCGGTGGCGGCTCCCTGGTCGGCAAGGCCTGTCATCCGCTGGCAGCGGCGCTCCATCTCAAGCGGGTCGAAGGGCAAACGCGCCACGGACGCCCGATCCGCCCCCGTAGTGTCAGCGCGCGGACCCACGCGATCACGCGCCTGGAGGGGTTTCGGGACGCGGGATTTCTGCGCACGGATTACCGCGACGTCGAGGACTACGCGCAGGTGCACGTGACGTTCGGCGACGGAACAGTCGCCGATATTTTCTCATCGGAGCTGGTTCTCGGCGGGGTCCACAACTGGCTCGAGATCTTTGCCAACAATCACCGCACGCGATGCAACCTGAATCCGGTCGACGCGCTCGAGACCTATAATCCGCGCGAAGAGCTGTTCAAGGACGTCTACGTGGTGGAGAAGATCGGAACGAAGCAGGGGTGGTCGCATCCCGCGGCCGATGAAGACTGGCAGCACGGCTATCTGCGCGAGCTGCAGGACTTCATGGAGAGCTTTGCGGCGGACCGCGAGCCGCTCTCTTCCGGCGAGCTCGCGCGCGATACCATCGCCGTCATCTATTCGGCATATCTTTCCGCGGAGCGGCGCGGCACCGAAGTGGAGATCTCGCTGTAGCTGCGCGGGGAAGAGGGCGCCGCATGGGCAACATCGAAGAGACCGCGGCCGCCGGTACGTGTGATTGACAATGTCCTCGAGCTGACCTATTTTGCGACCGCCAGCGGTGCTTACCCTCAGGGTAGGCTTAATAGGGAATCCGGTGAAGCCTCGATAGGCGGCCATTCCGGAGCTGTCCCGCAGCGGTAACTGGGAACGACCGATGCCTAGAGCACTGGACCCTCGCGGGTCTGGGAAGCGGCATCCAGTAGATCGAAGCGCTCTCCAGCGCTTTCACGCCCACGAGCCCGAAGACCTGCCGCAGCCATCGCGCGACGCGCGGTGTACGGCTATCGGGCTCTCGTGGTTGGAGCGGCCGGGACGGTGGAGCTTTTCCGGCGATACCGTATTCCGTCCCGATCCTCTGGCAGAGCCCCTGCAGGGGAACTCAAAAAGTGCAACAGGAACGGCTGGGCGCTCGGCTGCGGGCAATCATGATACTCGGCGTGTGGGGGCTGCTTCCTCTGGCGGCGCTCGCGCAGACTTCCGATCAAGGCTCGGCCGCGGATCAATCGCAGGGCGCCGGGACCCAGGGAGCGGTCCAGGAGGTTACGGTGACGGCGACCAAGCTCGACGTCACCCAGCAGGAGATGACTCAGGCGTCCTCGGTCGTCACCGCCGAGGATATCGCCTCGGAGGCTCAGACCTCCGTGACCGACACGTTGCGCCTGCTGCCCGGGATCCAGTTCGAGGTCGGCGGGGCGCCGGGGCAGTTCATCGACCCACGCCTGCGCGGCTTCTCCGACAGTACTCTCTACGTGTTCGACGGCATCACCTGGAATGGCGGCGGCTCGGGCAGCATCGGGTGGCTGCTCGGGCAGCTGGATCCCACCATGATGCAGAGCATCCAGGTATTACGGGGTCCGCGCGCGACGACCTACGGTGCCAACACCACCTCGGGAGTGATCGACTTCACCACGCTGGCGGCTACCGGCAACGGAGGCGACATTTCGGTGGAAGGCGGATCGCTCGACTGGCGCAAGGTCCGCGCCGGCGTGCAAGGCGAGGAATCGCTCGGTGATGGAGCCTGGGGCGGCACGCTCAATGGCTCGTACGTGGACAGTGGCGGCGAGTGGCAGTACGAATACAGCAAGAACGAGACACTGGTCGGGCGCACGTCCTTCAAAGACAGCGACTTCGAGCTCGGCGCGAGCTTTTACGTCACCGACAACAGATTCCAGTCCGCCGCTCTGGATCAGTACTATCCGGGCTATCCGGACGGAGACTTCTCGGTGCAGATCCCGGACCCGAGCAACGTCGATGAGACCAAAGCCGGCATCGGCTCGCTCTGGTTCGAGCAGCAGCTCACCGCAAATCTTTCGCAGAAGCTCACTCTCGGCTATGCGGGACAGGACTTCAGCCTCACGGACGGCCCGATCGGCAACGGCGGACTGCTCGGTACGTACGCCGCGCCCTACAACGGCTTCACGGACCCGGACTCCGGCGAGACCTATGGCGCCGGGCAGCAGGTGCCCGTGTATCAGTTCCCCTTCTCGGAGAAGACCGTCCAGGACAACCAGGAAGCCGATTACAACCTGCGATACCGAACCGACTCGGTCTCCTCCCTGTTGGGTGCGAGTTACCTCGGACAGCTCTACGATTCCGAGTCGAGCTATTCGAGCTCCACGCACGAGAGCGAGGCCGTCCGCTCGGTCTACGGCGACACCTCGATCGGCTGGCTGGACAACCGGCTGCACACGGAGCTCGGCGCGCGCCTGGACAGCTATACCGACTGGAGGAACAAGGCGACCTACAGCGTCGGCGCGACCTACGACCTGCCCATGCCGGGAGGCCTGGCAGTCTACGCGAATTACGGTACCAGCTTCACGCAACCCACGCTCGATCAGCTCTATGACCCGATCTACGGCAACAAGCAGCTCACGCCGGAGAATGCCGATACGACCGAGGCGGGTGTGCGGGGTCGGCAATGGGATGGCGCTCTGACCGAGAGCGTCACGTTCTGGCACTCCTATGTCAACAACGTCATCGACATCGACTACGACGTTTACAATCCCCTCATCCCGAGCGCGTTGGGTCCGCCCTACGGCCAGTACGCCAACTTCGAGGCGGAGCGCTCACAGGGTGCGGAGGTCGAGGCGGCCTACCGGATCACGCCGGAGCTGACGTTCAACGGCAATTACACGCGCACCGACGCCTACGAGATTGGCGCCACCGGACTCTGGGGCCTCATGATCGGCAATGCCCGCAACATGGGCAATGCGGGACTGACCTGGGCGCAGGCCCGGTTCGATGTGGGGACCAACCTCTATATGACCGATCATCGCCTGGATTACTCCGGGCAGTTCTGGGCGCCGGGCTATGCTCGCCTGGACTTGTTTGGGCGGTATCACGTGACGGGCCGCTTCGCCCTGTATGCGCGAGTGCAGAACGCCTTGGACCACCGCATCGTGGAGATCATCGGCTACAAGAATCCCGGCGTGTATTTCATCGCCGGCGCCCACTACCGGTTTGATTGAGCCCCTGGATTGCTCAACCGCGGGTCGAAAGAAAAGGACCGCGCCGCGCCGATTTTCAGCCGCGCGAAGTCCGGGTGGCGGGGATTCAACAGGTAATTGAACTCGCCGTCCACGACGAGGCTGGGTACCCGCAATGCGACGGAGCGAGACTCAGTGACCCAGCGTGAGCCGGGCTCCCGAGTCGACTCTGGAGCGGGCAGGTCGCGCCAGTCATCCGGAAGGAGATCTGGGCTCTCGATGAGCGCGTCGTCGATATCGACAGGAATCGTTACCCATTCAATAGCCGCGAGCACCTGAGTGTCCTCGGTGTGCACGAGCACCTCCAGAGAGGCGAGCGAGCGGCTCTCGGCGGTGTAGACGACCGCAATGCCCGCTGCGTTCCAGCGGCCGGGGTTTTGCGAGGCGCCGCGACCATCGAATGCGCCGGCGAGACGCGATCGCTTGCAGATGCGCCAAGCCGTGATCAGGCGAAGATTCCGTGCTCGAGTCGACCGAGGACCCGCTCGACCTCTCGGGCGCCTGGCTCGGTCGCGGCCATTTGCAGCGGCGTCCGGCCGCCGAGCTCGTGTAAGGGGCGCATCAGCCACTGTCGTGCCGATGCTTCGCTCTCCAGGACTGATGTCGAACGCGAAATGATGCGCATCAGGCGTGCGACGCGCTCAGACTCGTCGGGCTTCAGCCGCGCGCGGGTCTTGAGACGCCGCTCCAGCGTCTTTTCGTTGATGTTGACGATCGAGCCAACCTTTGTGGGTCTGACGCCCAGGAAGGCGCCCACGCGTCTCAGTACCGCCGCTGGCAGGCCCGCGAGGATGAGCGCGGCCATCTCGAGGTCGTTTTCGAGCGGATAGGACTTGAAGACTGTGCTGGTCATATGTCCACTATATATAGACAAATGTCCAGAGGCAAGGACGTTCGTCGGCTGCGAACGGACGGGCCGCTCTGCTATATTGAGCTCAGGGGGAGTACGGTGACTGCTATCTCGAGCTCGATTCTTGAGCACTGAGGCCAGTATCGGGGACGATGCGGCCGCGTCTCGACCGGCTGTCGAATCCCCGCGCCTGCACCGCAGGCTTGGAGCCTTCGACGTGCTCCTTCTGACGCTGTCGTGTCTATCGCCGGTCGTCTCGGTTTACGGTCCCGGGTCCGATGTGCTGCAGCATACGGGCACCGGCGCGGCGTCGTTGTTCCTCATCGGCATAGGCGCAGCCGCCATCTGGGGAATGGTCTACGCGGAATTGGGCTCCGCCTATCCCTACGCGGGCGGCGACTATGTCGGTGTCGGCTCCATCCTGGGGCCGGCCGCGGGGTTTGCGTGCCTGGCGCTCTGGGCAGCGGTGCTCATGCCGTTCAATGCTTTCCTCGCCCAGATGGTTTCGATTTACGTCGCGCAAGTGGTGCCCGCCGCGCCTCCTGCGGCCGTGACGCTCATCTCAATGGCTCTGGCGGCCGGCGTGGCGCTGTTGGCGATACGCGCCAGCGCGATGGTGACCGGTGTGTTCCTCGCCATCGAGCTGCTGGCGGTGACGGCGCTGGTGATCGCCGGCTTCTGGCATCCGGCCGGCCATTTCGTCGCGGTGCTGGTGCACCCGAGCATGCCCGGCGGCCACGGCCGCTGGGTGCCGGTCGCCACCGCCGCCATGGCCCTGGG
>JASHVV010000129.1 GCA_030044385.1 Gammaproteobacteria bacterium | reverse complement strand
GTGATCGCCTTCACCGGCTCGGCGAGCACGGCGCAGAGGCTGAGGCAGCACCCGGTCATCGTCGAGCAGTCGGTCCGCTTCACGTCCGAGACCGATTCGCTCAATTCCTCGATCCTGGGTACGGATGCGCAGGCCGACTCGCCGGAGCTCGAGCTCTTCGTGCGCGAGGTGGTCCGCGAGATGTCGGTCAAGGCCGGGCAGAAGTGCACGGCGATCCGCCGCGCGATCGTGCCGGAGAGCCGCGTGCCCGCGGTGTTGGATGCCCTGCGCGCGGCGCTCGGCCGTATCGTCGTCGGCGACCCCAGGCTCGAGGGCGTCAGGATGGGACCCCTCGCATCCCTGAGTCAGCGGCGCGAAGTCCTGGAGCGGATCAAGAGCCTGCAGGCCGAGGCAGAGCTCGTCTGCGGCGGCGGCTCGGCCTCGGAGCTCGAGGGCGCGGAGGCGGACCGAGGCGCGTTCGTCGCTCCGACACTGCTTTATTGCCGCGATCCGCGGGGCGCGCGCGCCGTCCACTCCGTCGAGGCGTTCGGCCCGGTGTGCACGCTGCTGCCCTACGGGGACCTCGATGAGGCCATCAGCCTGGCGAACCGAGGCGGCGGCAGCCTCGTCAGCTCGGTATTCACGGCGGACGAGTCGGTTGCGGCACGGCTGACGATCGGTATCGCCCCGTTTCACGGCCGCGTGCTGGTGGCCAACCGCCATTGCGCCAAGGAGTCGACCGGCCACGGCTCACCGCTGCCGCATCTGGTGCACGGCGGGCCGGGGCGAGCGGGCGGGGGAGAGGAAATGGGCGGCATCCGCGGGGTCCTGCACTACATGCAGCGAACCGCGGTGCAGGGCACGCCCGATGTCCTCGCCGCCGTGACCGGCCGTTATGTTCGAGGCGCACGGGAGCGCGATCCCGGCAAGCATCCTTTTCGCCAGACCTTCCACGAGCTCGCGATCGGCGACACCTTCCGCAGCGCGGAGCGGGAGGTGACCCTGGAGGACATCGAAGCCTTCGCGGCGCTGTCCGGCGACCGGTTCTACGCCCACATGGACGAGGAAGCGGCCCGCCGCAATCCGCTTTTCGGCGGCCGGGTCGCTCACGGGTACTTTCTGATCTCGGCGGCGGCAGGCCTCTTCGTCGATCCGCCGTACGGACCCGTGCTCGCAAACTATGGGCTCGAGGGACTGCGGTTCACGCAGCCGGTCAAGCCGGGCGATCGGATCAAGGTGCGTCTCACGTGCAAGGAGAAATCACTCCGGCGCGACAAGGGCTACGGCGAGGTGCGCTGGGACACGGAGATCACCAACCAGGCCGGCGAGCCGGTTGCGAGTTATGACGTGCTGACCCTGGTCAGCGAGCAGTCGGTCGGGAGATAGGTCACGCGGCCAGGGGATGTGCCGCCAGGTATTCGTCGAAGGTCCCGGTGAAATCCTCGATCGTTCCGCCTGGCTTTACCTCGATGATTCGCTTCGCCAGGCCGCCGACGAATTCCCGGTCGTGGGAGACGAACACCAGCGTTCCGGGATACAGCTCGAGCGCGGTCTGCAGAGACTCGATGGTCTCCATGTCCATGTGGTTCGTGGGCTCGTCCATCACCAGCACGTTGGGCCTGGTCAGCATCAGCTTGCCGTAGATCATCCGGCCTTTCTCGCCGCCCGACAGCACCTTGACCGACTTCTTCACTTCATCGCCGGAAAAGAGGAGCCGGCCGAGTGTGGCGCGCACGATCAGGTCATCGTCCGCCTTGCCCGTCCAGTGGGACATCCACGTGAAGAGGTCCATCCTGTCGTCAAAGTCCGCCTGTGTATCTTGCGGCATGTAACCGGGCTCGGCGTTCTCCACCCAGGTGATCTGACCGGCGGTGGGTTTCAGCTCGCCGACCAGGCAGCGCGCCAGCGTCGTCTTGCCGACGCCGTTGGCACCAATGATGGCAATCCGCTCGCCGGCCCGGATGTTGAAGCTGACTTTCCTCAGGACATCGACGTCCGCGCCGGGATATCGGAATGAGACACCGTCGACGGAGACCGCGGAGTTGAACAGCTTCCTGCGCTGCTCGAAGCGGATGTAGGGGTTCTGTCGCGAGGAGGGCCGAACCTCTTCGAGCTTGATCTTCTCCAGCTCGCGGCGGCGCGAGGTCGCCTGGCGCGCCTTCGAGGCGTTGGCCGAGAAGCGGCGCACGAACTCCTGCAGATCCGAGATACGATCCTGCGCCTTGGCATTCGCGGCCTCCACGCGCTGGCGCGCCTGCAGCGAGGCCAGCATGAAGTCGTCGTAATTGCCCGGATAGACCTTCAGTTGCCGGTAGTCAAGGTCGGCGATGTGCGTGCAGACCTGGTTGAGGAAGCGCCGGTCGTGGCTGACGATGACCATCGTGGTGTCATAATCGTTGAGCACGCCCTCGAGCCAGCGGATCGAGTGGATGTCGAGGTTGTTGGTCGGCTCATCGAGCAGCAGCACATCCGGCTTGGAGAAGAGGGCCTGCGCCAGCAGCACGCGCAGCTTCAATCCGGGCGCCACCTCGCGCATCGGCCGCTCGTGCAGCGATTCGGCGATGCCGATGTCGCTCAGGATGCTGCCGGCGCGCGCCTCGGCGTCATAACCGCCGTATTCGCCGAACCTCACTTCGAGCTCCGCCGCCTTCATGTAATCCGCGTCCGTCGCGCCCGCGTCGGCGTAGATCCGATCCCGCTCCTGCATGGCGCGCCACATCTCGAGGTGGCCCTGCATCACCACGTCGAGCACCCGCTCGTCCTCGTAGGCGAATTGATTCTGCCTCAAGGTGCCGAGGCGCCGGCCGGGCTGCAGCACGACGTCGCCCGCGCTTTGCTCGAGCTCGCCGCTCAGGATCTTCATGAGCGTCGATTTGCCGGAGCCGTTGGCGCCGATCAGGCCGTAGCGGTTGCCATCGGCGAATTTGGCGGTGACCTGCTCGAAGAGCGGCTTGGCCCCGAATTGCATCGTGACGTTGAATGTGGAGAGCATATCTGTCCGGACGGCCGGCGGCCGTCGGTGCGAATGGGCTGGGATGACGCGCGAGTCGCTCGCAGCGGGTCGCGCACTCTATCGAAAAGGCTCAATCCGCGCAACGCTGAATGGGGTCGGCCTGATATACTCTCGAAACCACGCATCAAGGGGCTCTGGCCCGCCCGATGTTGCAGCATTATCTCCGCACAGCGCTGCGCGGCCTCGTCCGACACAAGCTCCACAGCTTCATCAATATTGCGGGTCTCTCGATCGGGCTCGCGGCGGCGATCCTGATCGGGCTGTACGTGCGCTACGAGCTCTCGTACGACAAGTGGATTCCTCATACCAGGGATCTGTATCGGCTCGAGGCCACCTTCCATATTCCGGGCCTTCCTGTGGCGCCTTTCGCCATGGCGTCATTCCCAGTGGTGACGGCGATCGGCGAGAAGAGCCCGCAGGTGAAAGCGGTGACTCACGTACTTCCCGAGCCGATGACGGTCATTGTCGGCCAGCGTGAGTTCCGCGAAAAGGTCACTTTCGTCGACCCGAACTTCTTTCGGGTGATCGAGTTGCCGCTGGCGCGCGGCGATCCGGCGCAGGTGCTGGCGCAACCGGAATCCGTGGTGATCTCCCGGAGAATTGCGCGCAAGTACTTCGGCGATGCCGATCCGATCGGCAGGATTTTGACCGTCAGCAGGGCCCCGTCCGGCTCATGCGGCGCGACCGACGGCGCGTGCCGGTCCGGGCTCTATCCGCTCAAGGTCACCGGTGTGCTGCGGGATCTCCCGGGCAACACGCAGCTGTCAGCCGACCTCCTCGTCCCGAACACGTCGCAGGCGGACCGGCTCTCGCCTCAGGACAAGGAGCGGAGCTGGATGTCTCTCGAGGGAGACTTCGGCTACGTCGAGCTCCAACCGGGAGCCGATCCGCGCGCCGTGCTCGCCGAGCTGAAGCCGATACTGGATGCGTCCTGGAATCCCCGCGCCATCGGTGTCGACCGTAGCGCGAGCGAAGTCGAACAGTACCGTCTCACGCCTTTCCTGGACGTGCATTTGGCGAGTGACCAATACGGTGGAATGACCGCTGGCGGGAGCTGGTCGACGGTATACGGCCTGTCCGCGATCGCTTTGCTGATCGTTTTGATCGCCGGCTTCAATTTCGTCAACCTCTCGACCGCACGAGCAACGCTGCGGGCGCGCGAGATCGCGCTGCGCAAGGTGGTGGGCGCCGGAAGGCGGCAGCTGATCGCGCAGTTCCTCCTCGAAGCGGTTCTGACGGCGCTCGTATCGCTGGTGATCGCGCTGTCTCTCGTGGAGGTGCTGCTGCCGCTCTACGACCGGTTCCTGGACAGAACCATCGGCCTCGGCTACCTCGCCGACTGGCGCCTGGTCGCCGCACTCATAGGAGGCGCGCTCGCCGTCGGGGTGGCGAGCGGCGTGTATCCGGCCATCGTACTTTCCGCATTTCGCCCCGCTTCTACTCTGAAGCCGGGAGCGCGCTGGCGCGGTAGTGTCGGCCTGTTACGCTCCGGACTGGTTGTCGCACAGTTCGCCATCTCGATCGCGCTCGGCATCGTGGCGCTCGTTGTCTTCAGGCAGATCAGCTTCATGCGAAGTTCTGATCTGGGGTTCAATCGCGACGGCGTCGTCATCGTCAGAGGAATTTCGAGATTGACTCCGTCCGCGCAGAAGAGCTTTGCGGCTATGCTCAGCACCGATCCGCAAATTCTCGACGTGGCGTACTCCAACGCCGTACCTTTCGACCTTTGGGGCGTGGATAAGCCTTCGATCCGCGCGGCAGGCAAGACGCAGGCCATCACTGCATATCTCGTCGACGCCGAACCTGGTTTCACCTCGCTGTATGGGGCACGACTCATCTCGGGTCGACTCCTGTCGCAGAACCGCGGGGAGGATGTCTCGAGCCGCGGCGGCCTCCGCAACATGCTGATCAATGTAACCGGAGCACGCCGCCTCGGCTTGACACCCGACGAGGCGGTCGGAAAGAGGGTCGATCTGGCCGATTTTGGCGGCCACGGCACGGCTACCATCGTGGGCGTCCTGAACGACATGAAGCTTCGAGGCATGAAGGATGCGGTGGATCCCGTGCTGTACTACTTTGCTCCTTCCGATCCGCAGGCAACGGGGATGACGATGCTCTCCATCCGCGTGCGCGGCGGGCAGCTGGCGGACACGCTCTCCTTCATCGATAGGACATGGCACGCGTTCGCTCCGGACGCCGCCATCGATCGATACCTCCTGAGCGACGCTTTTAGCAGCTCGTTTCAGTCCGACGAGAAGCAGGGCGAGATGCTGGCTCTCTTCGTCGGGGTTGCGATATTCATCGCTTGCCTCGGGCTCTTTGGACTGGCCGTCTTCACGGCGGAGCGACGCACGCAGGAAATCGGCGTGCGCAAGGTCTCCGGAGCCCGCAGGGGCGACATCCTGAGACTGATGCTATGGCGGATCTCGCTGCCGGTGATGCTCGCCAATCTCATCGCGTGGCCTGTTGCATACGCCTACCTGCGGCATTGGCTCGACGGCTACGCCTACCGGATAGCGCTCAACCCACTATATTTTCTGGCCGCCGGCGTCGCGGCCCTGCTCATCGCCTGGGCGACGGTGTATGGGAACACGTTGCGTCTCGCACGCACCAGTCCCGTTCACGCCCTGCGTTACGAGTAATCGGTCTGAATTACCTGCCTCTAGCTCGTGCCCTGAACATCCCGGTCGAACTCCCACTCGATGGCGATCCCCAGGAGCCCTGATATCAGTCCCGCGGCGATGGCTTTCAGCATGGGATGGCTTGCCAGTTCATACTTAACAATATGCCGAACGCGCTGCTGCAGTCCACTCCGAAGGACGTTGACGTCATCCTTCGGAATATCCTCTAGCTTCAACCCCTTGAGACTGGGATCGAGCGGGTCGATCGGCACTGGAGTGAAGCGAAGCGGCCCCAGCGGTCCCATTTGGAAGTCCTTGCTGGTCAAGAGGCCCTGCATCTTCGTTCGTCCCAAGTCATAGTCATGCTTGCGGAATTTCTGATCGAGAAAGCCCACAAATGCCCAGAGCCCCGCACCTGCCGTATCGCACGATTTACAGATCACTCCGTAGATCGTCATGAGCTCGCGGTCGGTCAGCCTTGCCGCCGATTCCAGCGTCACTACGATGTCAACGAACGCGTCCACCGTGCTGTCACCCATCCCGCTCAACTGAGCAATTTCGGCCTGGTATCTCCTTCTGACCTGCTGTCGACTCTTTGACAGATCTTGACGCGAAGTTCCCGGGACGACCACCGGGTTCAACCATGCCTCCATCAACCCCTTCAGCGAGGCCTCATCAACCTTTCCACGCAGTATCGCATGGGCTAGCTGGCTGACGCGCCGCCTGAATTCGACAATTTGGTCGTTAACCCGCTCCGCCGCCAGCCAGTCCTGAAAGACGGCCTGGCCCATGTAAATCGAGATGAGGCGGAGCAACAGCGCGCCGATGGTCGTGGATTCTTCGGTGTAACTCTCGTCCTGGCTGCTTATCAGGGGATTGGGGGAGACGAGGAAGTAGGCGCGGGTCTCCGGATTTTGGAGAGAGTCCTCGATCTTCGCCACCAGATCCCGGGCCATCCCCAGCGGTTGATTCTGCAGTACGCCGCCATCGGTATAATCGAACGGATAAGGATCGGCTCCCGGCCACTGGATATTCTTTTCTCCGCAATAGTCGGCCTTACTCCTCAACAGCTCACGGGTATGGAAAGCAAATGGAAACGAGCCACTTGCCACCGCGGCGTCGGCAATCTCGTCCCATGGGGCCGGGGCTGTGTCGGTGACGCCAAGCTTGCGAAGCATCCGGTCGCTGAAATCCGTAAAGACAAACGGATCTCCGGAGGCAAGGCTCTTGGAGAAATCCAATCCATTTATGTTCGTCAGAGCCAATCCAAGGTAGATTCCCCGGCTTGGGTCCACGGCCGCGTGAGCGCCACCGCGCACCGGGATGAGGCCCGTGTTATCCGTGGCCTTCAGCGTTTGTTGCGCCAGCTGCGCGATGTAGGCGGACGACAGCAAAGACAGGTCGGGCGGGTTATCTCCACCCTCCGCGACATCCTGGCCGTCGTAATCAACCAGGTTCCGGATGTCAACCTTGAGGACCCAGATGTTGTAAAGCGGATTGTCGTACGGTCCTACGAAATCCTTGCTTTGAAACAATAGGCTCTGCGCCAGAATGGCTCCTGTCATTCCCCCTGCCGAGGCGCCGGTTATGACGTCGACTTTGACGTAGTCGCCGGACTGCTTTGTTTGCGGATTGGCGTTGTGCTGCGCAATGGCGTCGAGCAATTCGTACATGGCGCCGGATTCATAGCTGCCCAAAGACACGGCGCCGGCTATCGTGATTGCCAGATACTTCATACACTTGCTCCCCGACAGGCTCGATCAGCGAGAGTCCATTCCTTACGGACGGCGAGATCTGCGCAAACGCCGCCGCACCGTCGGTAGTCAGGTCACCGTTATAGGCCTGCGGCCATGTCGTTTTGGCCGTCCATGTCGGGCCGGCTTACTGGTTGTTCTTTTCAGCATCTCTATCTCCCCCTTGGAAAGGTCCTCTCGATGCTTTTGACATATCATAGCCCGTCGGTTGATCCAATGCAACTGAAGTTGTATTGGTCAGGTGGGCCGCCGGCAGAAGGTGATCTGCGGTAGTTGCGATGATCGACTTCAACCGGATGGAGGGTTGCGCCGGGATCAGCGGCGCAGGAGCGCCAGTTTGCCCGGCACTCCGTCCCATTGCTTCGCATCTTCGGGCTCGGGGATTTTCTTCGCGAGCACGGGCCATTTGGGGGCGAGCTGGCGGTTGAGCTCCAGAAAATGCTCCTGGTCCGGCGGGACTTCCTCCTCCGGGAAAATCGCGCTCACCGGGCATTCCTCGACGCAGAGTGTGCAGTCGATGCACTCGTCGGGATCGATCACCAGCATGTTGGGTCCGCCGTGAAAGCAGTCGACCGGACACACTTCGACACAGTCCGTGTATTTGCAGTTGATGCAGTTTTCGGTGACGACGTGAGTCACGAGCATCTCCTCGGCGAGCCTGGCGCGCGTTACGGCCGCAAGTTAGCGGCCGCGCAATCTGCATGCCTTGATCTCCATCAAGCGTGGGGAGGCGTGCTACAGTTGGCTCATGCAGATCGACGGCGTCGTGGCGCGTGAACTGCGCCGTCACTACCTCTTCAGCGCGCTGGGCGATGTGCAGCGCGAGCGGTTGCTTGCGTCATCGCGCACGCGCCGCTTCCTCGCCGGAGAGCTCCTCTTTCGCCGGGGAGACGCCGCGGGGCATTTCTTCCTGCTGCGCGGCGGCTGCGTGAAGCTCTACCGCCTGTCGCCCGAAGGGGGCGAGAAGATCATGCGGCTGATCCGTGCCGGCCAGACGTTCGCCGAAAGCGTCCTCTTCATGGAGGCGCCGACCTTCCCCGTGCACGGAGAAGGCGTGGAAGAGGGCGAGCTCGTGGAAATCGACCGTGATGCCTTTCTCTCGATCCTCAAGGAGTCCTTCGCCACCTGTCAGGCGGTGATGGCGCAAATGACGGCCCGTATCCAGGCGCACTGGGACGAGATAGAGACCCTGGCGCTGCAGAACAGCCGATACCGGATCGTGCACTATCTGCTGGCGCTTGCTTCCGCAACCGCCCAGGGGCGCACTCGGGTGACGCTGCCCGCCCGCAAGATGGTGATTGCCGCGCATCTGGCGGTCACACCGGAGACCTTATCCAGGACGCTGCGCGCCCTCAGCGATGAGCATCTCATCGAAGTGGCGGGCGATGACGTGACGATTCTCGATATCGAAGCGTTGCGCCGCCACATGCACTGACCTGCGCGGCCGCCGGCATCCGCACTTCTACGGATCGCTGTCTGTGAGCCCGTCCGTATGCTTGATGCGCATCAAGGCGTACGGGGAGGACTGAGAGGAGGCTCCTCGCGTGGTCACGATCAGCAATCGAGTGTCGCGCTGGACACCGCTGTTCTTCGTCTTTGCGCTCGCCAACTTCCTGACGGCGCAGGCGCTGATCGTTGCGGGTCTCACCTGGCCGGCGCAGGCGGCGCTGGTGCCGGGAACGCTCGTCGCAGTGCATCTTCTGACGGTCGGCTGGCTGCTGCTGCTGATGCTCGGCGCGCTGTTCCAGTTCGTGCCCGTGATCACGTCCACACCGCTCCCCAGCCAGCACCTCGCGCTCGCGACGCTCATCGCGGTGCAGGGCGGTCTGCTCGGCATGATCTGCGGATTCATGGGCATTGCCGGCGTGCTGCCAGGTCACAGTCGAGCCTTGCCGGCCGGCGGCGTCGCGGTGCTGGCGGGCGTGCTGATCGCGAGCGGGAACATTGGTGTGCCGCTGATCCGCGGGCGGCCGCTGACACTTCCCGCCCGGCTGGTTCTCACCGGACTGGCCTTCCTTCTGCTCACCGTGTTGCTGGGGCTGGCCTTTGCGCTGACGCTCACCGTGCCGGCGATTGCGCCGGCTCTGGTACCGCTCCTCGCCGGCGTCGGAGATCACGCGCTGGCGGGCCTCGGCGGCTGGTTCACGCTTGCAGCGATGGGCGTCAGCTACAAGCTGTTGCCGATGTTCATGCTCGCGCCGGAGGAGCGCGGGGTGACGGGTGACTGGGTTCACGTACTGGGCACCGCGGGGTTCTCGCTGGCCGTCGCCGGCGGCCTGGGGGCAGTATGGCTTTCCGCGCCGCTCGCGCGCGTGGCGCAAGTCGCCGGTTATGCAGCGATCGCGGGCGCAGTCGCGCTCTATCTGTGGGATGTCGCGCGGATTTACCGCACGCGCAAGCGCGCGGTCGTCGAAGCCCACAATCTTTGTGCGGTGGGCGCGTTCGGATTTCTCGGGCTGGCTGCGGGCGTCGGGATCGCGTCTCTCACGGCGGGCCGGCTCGCGGAGGCGACACCCGCGCTGGTCTTCCTGATCGTCTTCGGGTGGCTCGGAGGCCTCGGGCTCACCCAACTCTACAAGATCATACCGTTCCTCACCTGGCTCAACCGCTATGGGAGCAGCCTCGGACGCGGGGCGGTGCCGCGGGTGCAGGATCTCGTGAAGGAATCCCGCAGCTATCCGTGGTTCGTCTGCTATTTCCTCGGTGTACTGCTCGCCGTGCTGTCGGCGCTCTTCGACTGGCGCATCGCGTTTCGGCCGGCCTTCGCGCTCGTTCCGCTGGCGACCGTGGGGCTTGCCATCGAGTACGCCCGTGCATGGCGCGGGCGTTACGTCCGTGAGCAGCCTACCGCTCCTGCCGTTTCCCCATTCCTTCCTCACGAGAGAGGCCGACCATGACCGAGCCATTGACCCTCGATGTGCGCGACGAGCTCCGCACGGGCGGGGAGCCGCTGCCCCGCATCCTGCAGGCGGTGAAGGCTCTCGCTCCCGGACAGGCGCTGCGCCTGCTTGCGACATTCGAGCCGCTGCCGCTCTATGCGGTGCTCGGCCGCCAGGGCTTCGGCCATGCGGCCACGAGACGCGGCGAGGGCGACTGGGAAGTGCTGTTCGAGCCGCGGGCGACGGGCGCGAGCCAACCGCCGGCGAAGGGAGCCTCGCCCGCTGCAACCGTCACTTCCATCACGGGCTGGCCCAATCCGAGCACCTATCTCGATAATCGGGGACTCCTGCCGCCGGAGCCGATGATGCGGATCCTCGATGCGCTCGAGCATCTTCGCGCGGGAGAGGTCCTGGAGGCCCTCAACGAGCGCGAGCCGGTGTTTCTCTACCCGGAGCTGCACGCGCGCGGCGCCACCATTCACACCGAGAAGACGGGCGAGGGCGTACGGGTTCTGATCAGACGGGCGGGCGCGGCGCCATGAGCGCCGTTCCCTCACCCGACCGCAGCTACGTGCTCGATGCGCTCCACGAGGTGATCGATCCGGAGCTCGGATACAACATCGTGGATCTCGGGCTCATCTACTCCCTCGATGTGGACGATGGCGTGGTCAGGATCAGCATGACCATGACGACACCGGGCTGCCCGGCGCAGGATTACATCATGGCGGGTGTCCATGAGCGCGCCCGGAATCTTCCCGGCGTGACCCAAGTCGACATCGGCCTGGTGTGGGAGCCGCGCTGGTCGTTCAAGCAAATGAGCCCTGTCGCCAGGGCTCATTTCGGGATTGCCGATTAGTCTGGTCTCGATCAGGCCGACCGGCGCGCCGCGGTACGGCCGATCTCGACCTGCCAGACCTGGGGTCCCTGCTGCAGGTAGTTCCAGGAGAACTGGCCGGTGTGCTCGGCCTCGCGCGGATGGGTGTCACGCAGAGCGGACCATGCCGACGCGGCCAGCGTGCAGGCTGCGTGCCGCTGCGACTCCCCGCTCTCGCCGAGGACGATCAGTGAGCGAATCAACAGTTTCGCGACCGCCTGCAGCGGCGCATCGGGATCAGCCGCGGTCATCGCGAACCTCGATGATTCGGTCACGGGCGGCGTCAATCCACATATGGCCAAATGTAAAGGGCGCGCAGCCGGGCTCGCCTTGATATTCATCAAGGCATCGACCAGATGCCGGCTGCGGCCCGGCGCATCGCTCGTGTTACGATCCGGCGCGGTGACACTGCGACGATCACACCAGTCCTTGGCGGCCGGGGAGCTGCACCGCATCCGCCTGCTGTTCGAATCCGGCCGCTACGCGGAGCTCGAGCGCGCGCTGAAGGAGCTGCTCACACGGCAGCCGGAGTCCGGGCCGCTGTGGAAGACCTTGGGTCAAACTCTCGCGGTGCAGCACAAAGACGCGCTGCCGGCCCTCGAGCGGGCAGCGCACCTCCTGCCGCAGGACGCGCAGGCGCATTACGACCTGGGCGCTGCTCTGCGAAAGCTCGGACGGCTCGCCGATGCGGTGCCGAGCTACGAGCGAGCGCTCGAGATCAAGCCCGACTTCGTCGAGGCGCACAACGACCTGGGCAATGCGCTGCAAGCCATGGGAAGACCGAGCGAGGCGGCGGCGAGCTACCGCCGGGCGCTCGCGCTCAAGCCCGATTTCGCCACGGCGCGCAGCAATCTCGGCGTGGCGCTGCAGAGCCTCGGGATGCTGGAGGAGGCGATGGCCTGCTACCGGGCTGCTCTCGAGAGCATGCCCCGGAGCGCCGAGACCCACAACAACCTGGGCAACGCCCTGCGCCGGCTCGGGCGAGTGGAAGAGGCCGTGACGAGCTACCGCCGGGCGCTCGAGATCAGGCCGGAGTATGCCGAAGCGCTCAGCAATCTCGGCAATGCGCTGCGTGATCTCGGTCGGCTGGATGAGGCCGAGGCGGTCTATCGCCGCGCGCTTGCGATCGCACCCGCACTGCCCGAGGTACACAACAATCTCGGCAACATGCTGCTGCAGCGCAGCCGCGCGGAGGAGGCGGCCGCCAGCTTTCGCGAGGCGCTGAATCTGCGCTCCGACTACCCCGAGGCGCACAGCAATCTGGGCGCCGCGCTGATGGAGCTCGGCCGGCTCGATGAGGCCGTGGAGAGCTACCGCCGGGCTCTGCAACTGATGCCCGATTACGCCGAGGCTCACAACAATCTGGGCAACGCCTTACGGGCTCTGGGTCGCCTCGATGAGGCGGCGGACAGCTACCATCGGGCGCTCGGGATCAAGCCCGACTTCGCCAAGGCACACAGCAATCTCGGCAGCCTCCGGAGGTTTCAAGGGCTCGCCGCGGAGGCCGAAGCGTGTTGCGAGGCTGCGCTCGCCATCGAGCCGAACCTGTCCGCGGCGCTCGCGCTGCGGGCGGATCTGCGGTCCGATCGGGGAGATTTCGCGCAATCGGAGGAGCTGCTGCGGCGTGTGCTCGCCGTCGATCCGGAAAATGCGCACGTGTTGGCCGCGATCGTCCGCTGTCGCCGCATGACCCATGCCGATGCCGCGTGGCTCGCCGACGCGCAGCGCCTTGCGGCGCGAGGGCTGCCGCCTCCGCAGGAGGCGTACCTGCGCTACGCGATCGGAAAATACTTCGATGACGTCGCGGACTACGCGCAGGCATTCTCCAGCTTTCGAAAAGCCAATGAGCTGAGGAAGGTCATTCGACCCCGGCATGACCCGGAGCGGCTCACCCGCGAGGTCGATACATTGCTCGGCGCCTGCGATCGAGACTGGCTGAGCCGAGCGCAAACCCGCGCGCAGCCCGGCGCGCCTCCAGGGACGCATCCAATCTTCATCGTCGGCATGATGCGCTCCGGAACCTCGCTGGTGGAGCAAATTCTCGCGTCTCACCCGTCGGTGTTCGGAGCCGGCGAGTTGAAGTTCTGGGATGTTGCGTGGGCGCGCTACGCAGCGTCCACGGCCAAAGGCGAAGACAGCGAGCGCATGCTCGCGGTCCTGGCCGCTGAATACCTGCAGTTGCTGCGGACGCTGTCAGGCAACGCTGCGTACGTAGTGGACAAGATGCCGGGAAATTTCATGTTCCTGGGATTGATTCTGGCGGCGCTGCCGGGCGCGCGCATCATCAATGTGCAGCGCCATCCGGTCGATACCTGCCTGTCCATCTACTTTCAGGACTTCGAGGTCGCTCCGACCTACACCAACGACCTGGCGCATCTGGCGCATTACTACCGGGAGTATCTGCGAGTCATGGCTTACTGGCGATCGATCGCGCCAGCGGGCACATTGCTCGACCTGCCTTACGAGGGCCTGCTCGAGGACCAGGAAGCCGCCACGCGCAGGATGCTGTCGTTCGTCGGCCTGCCCTGGGACGCACGCTGCCTGGATTTCCATCAGACCGACCGCGTGGTCATCACGGCCAGCAAATGGCAGGTGCGGCAGAAGCTCAACAGACGGTCGGTCGGCCGGTGGCGGAACTACGCGCAGTTCATCGGGCCACTGGAACAGCTACTCTGAAGCAGGTCATCCTGATTTTGGTGGGGATTTTCTATAGCCGATCGCAACCCTGGGTTTGCGGCGCGCCGTGTTTTGGCTAAGATAGTCAAAATATGAAGCGGGTATCGGCCAGTCAGGCGAAAAACAACTTCGAGTCCTTGACGACGTTGCGGCGACTGCCTGCTTTCATGGGGTCTGACTCCCAGTGAGCCTGGCCTTGATCTGGCCGCAACACCTGCTGGCCACGCTGTTCACCTCGCTGCTGTTCGTGCTGCACGTGGCGGTGGCCGCACGCGCGATAACCCGGCCTGACCGCATCCCGGCCTCGCGCGTGGCATGGGTGGTGGTGATTATGTTCCTGCCGCTGCTCGGCGTGATCGCCTATCTGCTGCTGGGCGAGACCAGCATAGGTCGCGAGCGGATTAAGCGTCTGAATGAGACCAAGGCACGGATGCCGCTCCCCAACGATGCATTTTACGCACTCGCCGACGTTGATGCGCGTACTGCTTCCTTGCTCGCGTTTGGGCGCTCGATAAACGGCTTCGGCCCG
>JASHVV010000128.1 GCA_030044385.1 Gammaproteobacteria bacterium | reverse complement strand
GGGGGTGCGGGGGTCAAGGCGCCCACCTTGGGCGGGAGCGGACCGGTAAGAAGTGCAATCGGGAGGGCAATCTTTGCATTATCTATGGGCGCAAAGAGCGGCGTCCTGCCGCTTTGCGCGAGCGCGGGCCTCTTGCAGGGAGCAACCTCGCGGGCCAAGGGCGGCCTTGGCCCGCTTACCGGCTTGCTTTCGGCCTTTGGAGAAGACCTACCTCGAATCGCGGTGGGAGTCGCTTCCGCCGCCGTGACTCGCTTGGCCGCCCTTGCGGCCGGCTTCGGCGGCGAGCTCCGGATTCTGCGAGAAGCTGCGCTTCTCGTCCGGCACGCTCTGCCCGCCCTTGCGGCCGGCGGTGGCGGCAAGCTCGCGATTCTGCGAGAAACTACGCTTCGAGCCGGGAACGCTCTGTCCGCCCTTGCGGCCTGCCTCCGCCGCTAGACGCCGGTTCTGCGAGAAGCTGCGCTTCTCGTCCGGCACCGCCTTACCGCCCATACTGGCGATCTGGCGCTGCCGCTCGGCGTTCATGGAGGCAAATCCGCGATTGGACGTACGGCTATCCGAGCTATGTCCGTCGTGACCTGATACCTGAGCCATCACTACTCTCCTCACACAAGCTGGGTTCGTGGGGCTCGCGGGCGACCACAGCGGCAGCAATCGATGTGCGCCCCTAGGACTTCGAGAAATCCCCGGCCAGCGAGCAGCCAGGACGCAGCAAGAGGCATGCCGGCGGCAACCCCGTATCAGTTGGGACAGCTCGGGGGGGAGCCGGTTCCTCCAACTTTCGTTGTCGGGATCAGGGTTTCGGGGCGGCGGGATCGGGGTGGGCGGCGGCCAACTGGCGGTCGATGCCGGAGATCTCCTCCTGCAGGATCGCCTTGATGCGGGCCGGCGGATCGAGCCCGAGGAGCTTGACGAAACGGGCGCGCGCCAGCGGCAGCTCGCCCCGGCGCATCGCGGCGGCGGCGCCGAAGAAGAGCGCCTGCGGCGAGGTCGGATCGATCGCCAGCGCCCGCTCGATGAGCTGGCCGGCCTGGCCGCTGAGCTCGGAATCGTCCATCAGCGTCAGGGCCTCCGCCTCGCCGACCAGCGCCTCGGCGCTCTGACCCCCGGACACGCGATCGGCCCGCTGGTAGGCGCGGACCGCCAGCGGATACTCCTGCAGCACGACATAGGAGCGCCCGAGCATGAGCCACCCGGTGACGTTGTCGGGGTGGTCATTGAGCTGGTGGACGAGCTTCTCGACCATGCCTTCGGGCGAGGCGACGCCCGGGGACTCGTGCCACGACCAGTTGCTCCAGGTGGCATAGAGTCCCACCGAGCCGACGACCAACACCGCGCCGGCGGCGGCCGCCGCCCAGGGAGCCGCGGCTGCCTTCGAGGGCACGGGTCTCAGCAGCGGCACGGCGATCACGGCGACGCAGATCGCGGCGAGCGCCGCGGCCAGAATGATGAAGACGATCATCGGCTACCCATCCGTCAGGTCATCGTCCTGCAGGTCCGCCGCGGCGAGCGCGGCGCGCTTGCGGATGACCCCGACCGCCACGATCGTTCCACTCAGGAGGATGACGCCCGGGGCCAGCCACAGCCACGCCGTCTGCAGCACGAAAGGCGGCTTGAAGAGAATGAAATAGCCATAGCGCGAGACCATGAAGTCGCGGATCTGCTGGTCGGTCTTGCCGGCGAGCAGCATGTCGCGGATCTCGCGGCGCATGTCGGCCGCGAGGTCCACGGGGGAGTCGGCCAGCGACTCGTCCTGACACTGCATGCAGCGAAATCCCTGGATGAGGTCGAGATAACGGGCCTCGAGCTGCGGTGTCGGCATCTGCGTGGGCGCGATGGCGTAAGCGGCGGAAGCGCCGAGCCACAGCGAGGCGGCCAGGGTGGCCATGAGGTTGTGGCCGGTGCGGCGGGTCATCAGGAGCTCGAGCCGGCGGCCGCCGTCGAGGCGAGCGGCAGGCGCGGCAGGATCTGCTGCTCCCAGGCCTGCTCGGTGATCGGGCCGATGTACTTGTAGACGACGACGCCCTGGGGATTGACCAGGAAAGTCTCGGGCGCGCCGTAGGCGCCCCACATGATCGCCTCACTCCCGTCCTGGTCGACGGCGATGCTCTGGTAGGGATCGCCCTCCTGTTTCAGGTACGAGAGCGCGTCATCGCGGTCATCCCGCCAGTCGAGACCCACGAGCGGCACGACTCCCGAGGCTTTGATCTTGAGCAGCATCGCCTGCTCGACGTGGCACTCGACGCACCAGGTTCCCCAGATGTTGAAGAGGTACCAGTGGCCGCGAAACTGCGCGGTGCTGACTCTCCGGCCGGGCTCGGTCAGGCTCGGCAGCGAGAAGGCGGGCGCGGGCTTGCCGATCAGCGGCGAGGGAATGAGGCCCTTGTCCGGCGAGTCCTTGATGCCGATCGCCAGCACGGCCACCAGCAGCGCGAAGACGGCCAGCGGGATGATGAAGCGGCTGCGGCTCATCCGGCTTCACCTCGAGTGACCGCGGCCGGCGGGATGGCGGCGGGCGCCGGCGCGCGCGCCAGGCGATAGCGGCGGTCGGAGATCGCGAGCATGCCCCCCGCGGCCATGATGAAGGCGGCCAGCCAGATGAAGCTCACGAGCGGCCTCACCTGCAGCCGCAGGCTCCAGCGGCCATCGCCCAGATCCTGGCCGAGCGCGACCAGGACGTTGCTCACGCGGTACATGCGTATCGCCGCATGGGTCGTGACGGTCTGCTGCACCCAGTACTGGCGCTTCTCGGGGTGCATCACGGCTACCAGTGCGCCGTCACGCGTCACGACGACCGTGCCGCCGACACCGCTGTAGTTGGGACCCTCGATGGGCTTCACGCCCTCGAACTGGAACTGATACGCGCCGAGCTGCGTCGTGCCGCCCTGAGCCAGCGCCACGTCGCGCTCGGCCGTGAATGCCTCCACCGAGGTGATGGAGATGACGAAGATGCCGAGCCCGATGTGCGCCAGGGTCATCCCGAGGACTGCGCGCGGGATGGTGATGCGGCGCCGCAGGCGGTCGATGGGATCGATGAGCGAGGAAAGGATGATCCAGACGCCGAGGCCGACGCCTATCGGGGAGAGCACCCGGCCGCCGGTGAAGCAGCCGAACACCACGCCGCAGCCGATCACGGCCGCGGCAATCAGCGTCACGATGAGGAGGCGCGCCCGATTACCGAGGTTGCCGCGCTTCCAACTGGTGTGGATACCGACGGACAGGAGCGCGAGCAGCGGCAGGATGGAGAGCAGGAATGTCGGGTTGAAATACGGCGGGCCGACGGAGAGCTTGCCGAGGTTGAGCGCTCCGGAGATCAGCGGCGCGAGGGTGCCGGCGAACACCGTCGCGCAGGCGGTCACGAGCAGGATGTTGTTGAAGAGCAGGAACGACTCGCGCGCGGTGAGCTCGAAGCCTGCCTCGGACTTCAGGAGCGGCGCCCGCCAGGCGTAGAGCGCGAGCGCGCTGCCGATCATGATGACGAGGAAGGTGAGGATGAAGGAGCCGCGGCTCGGGCTCGCCGCGAATGAGTGAACGGAGACCAGCACGCCGGAGCGCACGAGGAAGGTGCCGACGAGGCTCAGGGAGAAGGCGAGCACCGCGAGGAGCAGCGTCCAGCTCTTGAAGAGGCCGCGCTTTTCCGTGACGGCGAGCGAGTGGATGAGCGCGGTGGCCATGAGCCACGGCATGAAGGACGCGTTCTCCACCGGGTCCCAGAACCAGAAGCCGCCCCAGCCCAGCGTGTAGTACGCCCACCAGCTCCCGAGGGCGATGCCGCAGGAGAGGAACGCCCAGGCGGCGGTGGTCCAGGGGCGGGTCCAGCGCGCCCACTCCCGATCGAGGCGCCCTTCCAGCATGGCGGCGCCAGCGAAGGCGAAGGCCACCGCGAGACCCACGTAGCCGGTGTAGAGGACCGGCGGGTGGCCGGCGAGCCCCGGGTCCTGGAGGACGGGGTTCAGCGACTCGCCGTCGGGCCAGGGGGGATCCAGGCGCAGGAACGGGTTGGACGTGGCGAGCGTGTAGAGCAGGAAGCCGAAGCTGATGACGCCCAGCACGCCGATCACTCTGGCGGCGAAGGCCTGCGGCAGGCGCGAGGTGCCGATGGCCGCCGCGATCGACCAGCAGGCGAGCAGGAAGATCCAGAGGATCAGCGAGCCGGAGTGCGCGCCCCAGAGCGCCGCCACGCGATAGAAGAGCGGCAGCGCGGAGTTGGAATTCTCGGCGACGTAGCGGACGGAGAAGTCATTGTTGACGAACGAGGTGACGAGGCAGCCCATCGAGGTGGCCACCATCACGAACTGGCCGGTGACGGCGGGCGTCACGGCGGCCATCCAGCGGTCGCGCTTCAGCGCCGGCCCCACGATGCCGAAGAACGCCTGCAGCGCCGCGAGCAGCAGCGCCAGGATGAGCGCGAACTGGCCGAGCTCCGGGATCATCTACGGATGCTCCACGGCGGGAGTCGGGACCGCGGCGCTGGCGGTCGGCGGCTGCCGCAGCGCCTGATCGCGCGGCTCGCCGTGGACCACGACCTGCTGTCCGATGCCGGGCGGCCGGTAATACTGATCGTGCTTCGCCAGGACTTCATCCGCGACGAAGGTTCCGTCGGGGTTCATGTGCCCGTGGACGATGACGCCGGCGCCCTCACGAAAGAGGTCGGGGAGAACCTTGTCATAGACGACGGGGATCTGATGCTTCAGGTCCGTCACCGTAAAGCGCACCGTCATGCTGCCCGGCGCGCGACTGACACTGCCCTTCTCCACCAGGCCGCCCATGCGGAATTCCTCCCCCGGATGAACCTTACCCGCGGCCACTTGTGTCGGTACGAAGTAGAAGGTCACGTCCTGGCGGAACGCGCTCAACGCCAGCGCGCCCGCCACGCTCACTCCGGCCAAAATGCCGAGCACCAGCACCAGGCGCCGCCGTCTTGGGGTCATTTCTCGCAGCCTCCGTCGATCGCCAGTCTGCGCAGCGCCTCCTTGCGCGAGCGCTTGAGGAGTCGGCGCGCCCACACGATGTTGAGCGCAATCACCGCGAACGTCACTGCATACGCCGGCCAGACGTACGCCGCATAACCGCCCATATCCAGAAAGTCGCTCACGACTGCAGCGCCTCGCGGATCCAGCTCGCCGTGCGCTCGCGGCTCAACACTTCACCGCGCAGCCGCACGAGCAGTACCGCGCCGAAGAAGAGCGTGAACCCGACCAGCATCAGCAGAAGCGGAATCAGCATCGAGAGCGCGATCGTGGGCATGCCCAGGTACATGAGGGAGGGTGCCTGGTGAAGAGAGTTCCACCAGATCACCGAATAATGAATGATCGGAACGTTTACCACACCCACTATCGCCAGCACCGCGCTCACCCGGTCCGCCCGCTGCACGTCATCGAACGCGGATCGCAGGCCCATGTAGCCAAGATACAGGAAGAGCAGGATCAGCTCCGAGGTCAGCCGCGGGTCCCACTGCCAGTAGGTGCCCCACATGGGCGCGCCCCAGAGCGAGCCGGTCACCAGCGCCGCAAAGGTGAAGGACGCCCCGATGGGCGCGCTGGCCGCCGCCACGGCGTGCGCGACCTTCATCCGCCAGATGAGCCCGACGGCTGCCGCCACGGCCATGGTCGTATAGATGAAGAGCGACATCCACGCGCTTGGGGCATGGACGTAGAGGATCCGGAAGCCATCCCCCTGCTGATAATCCGGCGGCGCCAGCGCCAATCCGCCGATGAGGCCGGCGACGATGAGCGCGGCCGCGGGCCAGGCCAGCCAGGGTGTCAGCCGGCCCGCCACACGGTAGATGTGCGGCGGTGAGGCGAGTCGGTGAAACCAGGTCCAGGCCATCGTATGTCCAGCCCTACTCCAGATTGATGCGCACGGCTGCAGCGGCGGCGAGCGGCGCCAGCGTGAGGCCCAGCACCGCCAGCGCCGCGAGCAGCTGCAGCGGCACTCCATAGGCTTCGCCGTCGATCGCCAGTTCCGTGCAGCGGGCGCCGAAAATAAGCACGGGGATGTCGAGGGGCAGCGTGAGGAGCGACAGCAGCGCCCCCGAGCGCCGGATCCCCAGCGTGAGCGCCGCGCCGATCGAGCCGATGAGGCTGAGCGCCAC